>JAITIH010000131.1 GCA_031279525.1 Deltaproteobacteria bacterium
ACTTTAATGGTTGGGTTCCCAGGGGAGACCGAGGCGGACTTCGCGGCTTTGCGCTCTTTCGTCGAGGAGGCCCGGTTCGACCACCTCGGGGTCTTCGCCTTCGAGCCCGAAGAGCCCGCCCCGGCCGCCAAGTTTTCGGGAAAGGTCTTAAAGGCCGTCCAAAGGAAAAGGCGGGCCCAGATCTTAAGCGCCCAGAAAAAAATTTCCCTGGACCTCAATCGCGCCAGGGTCGGGACCGAGTACGAGATTCTGGTGGAGGGCCCCTCCCCGGACAGCCCCTTAGTCATGGCCGGGCGGGCTTATTTTCAAGCCCCGGAAGTGGACGGGCTGATTTATTTCGACGGTCGACAGCCTAAAAGCGGTCAGATGGTCCGGGCCCGGGCCACCCAAGCTAGGGCCTACGATTTGGCCGCTCGCCTGGTTTAGCCCATAAAGCCCTAAGCCTTAAGCCTTACCGGCCTTAGGCGAGCGTGGCCGCGACGTTTTTTTGGCGGGGCGGCAAAACTACGTATGCTAGAGTTAGGAAGAGACGAAGGCCCGCAGGGGTCTGCGTCTCGCTTTACCCTCTGGCTATAAGGGCCAAGGCGAGGGCGTCTCGTTTTTGGCCTCTAAGGCTAAAGGCAAGGGATCGAAAGAGGGGGCCTCGCGCCTAAAGGGCCAAAGAGGGTCAAAAGGGCCTTTCGCCAAAAGAAAATTGAGCGACGAGGATTTGGCCGACCTAAGGCGGAGCGAACAAGCGGCGGGGAAACGTCAGGCGAAAGCCTGGTCGGCCCGTAAGGGCGACGAAAGTTTGGCGATGAGCGACGAGTTTCTGGCCTCCCTGGCCCCCTTAACCGAACGGGTCGAACGGGTCCTTTGGGCCCAGTTGAGCGACGTCGACGACTTTCCCGCTAAGGTGGGTATCTACGGCCTGGTTAGCGGGGGCAAGCGCGTCAGGCCCATCTTGTTTTGCCTCGCCTGCGAGCTCTTGGGCCGCCCGACCGACGAGGCCACGATTGGGCTGTCCACGACTTTCGAGCTCTTGCATCTGGCCTCTTTGTACCACGACGACGTCATCGACATGTCGGACGTCAGAAGGGGCCGGCCGGCGGCCCACAAGGCTTTCGGGATTCCCGAGGCCGTCTTGGCGGCCGACTATTTGTTGACCAAGGCGGCCGAGATTTCCCTTTCCACCCAAAACATCGAGTGCTTTAAGGTCTTTATCCAGGTGGTGAAGGAGTTAAGCCTAGGGGAGCTAGGGCAGCTGCGAGACCGGGGCCGGGCCGACCTTTCGGCCTTGGAGTACGAGAGGACCATTTATCGAAAAACCGCGGCCTTGATCGAGGGCGTGACCTTAACGGCCGGGCTGTGGCTCGGGGCCGAGCCGGAAAAGGTCAAGGCCTTAGGCGAGTATGGCCGGAATTTGGGCCTGGCTTTTCAAATAATCGACGACGTTTTAGACTATGAAGGCGAGCCGGGGAGGCTGGGTAAGCCAGTGGGCCAGGACCTCGACGAGGGGCGAGCGACCTTGCCCTTTATCCTGGCCAGGGACCGGCTGGCCGACCAAGACCGAGAGCGCTTAGTGAGCCTCTTCGTCCCGAGCGGGCTTTCGGCGGCGGCCAAAGAGGAGATCAAAGGCCTCGTTCGGAAGGGCGGGGGCCTTGAGGCGGCCCTGGAAAAAGCCTTAGGCCTGGCTCGCCAAGCCGACGAGGCGTTAGCCGTATTTCCGCGGTGCGAGGCAAGGGCCAACCTTGAGCGGTTGGCCAAGTCCTTGATCGTTCGCGACAAATGACCAAATGGGAGGTTCCTTTGAAGGAGCGCGAGATCCAAAAGGCGTTAAAGCCTCTTTCCATAATCCTTTTGCTGGTCGGCCTGACCGCCTGCCTTAAGCCGGTCCTGGCCCCCTTTGGCGGCAAAGACGCGCCCGTTCTGGAAGGCGAAAGCTTCGCCGAGTTTCTGGACGTGCCTTACCCATCGGTGATGGGCCTAGATCGCCAGTCGACCTTCGCCTACGATCGGCGGGGCGTCCATAGCGGGACCTTCGTCGTGGTCGGCCGCATGACCTTGGACGAAGTGGGGGAGTATTTCGACCTCCACTTGCCGGCCCACGGCTGGACGCCCTTGGCCGAGGCCCAGGGGCCCAAGCTCGTCTCCACCTGGGTCAAGGAAAAGAAGGTCCTGACCATCGTCGTCTCGCAGGCTTTCGCCATCGCCGGCCAGGACTCGCGGGTGGAGATCTGGGTCTCCCCGCCACGCTACCAGTCGGACTTAGGCCAGAGGGTCGTCTATAAAAAACCCCCCGAGCCAGGTAAGACTCGCTCCACCACGCCCATTAGGCGGTCGGGGGGAGTTAGCGAGGAGGACATTTGACGGAAAAGATCTATCAAGACTGGCCGTCCTTGCTCAAGGGCCGGCGCCTGGCCCTTATCGTCACCGGCGGGGTGGCGGCCTTTAAGGCCGTGGATCTGGTCCGCCGCCTCCTAAAAGCCGGGGCCCAGGTCAGGGTGGCCATGACCGAGTCGGCCACCCGCTTCGTCGGGCCCTTGACCTTTGAGGCCCTAACCCACCAGCCCTGCGTCCACGACATGTGGAAGCGCCCCCAGGCCGAGATCGCCCACGTGGGCTGGGCCGAGTGGGCCGAGGCCATGATCGTGGCCCCGGCCACGGCCAATTTTATGGCCAAGGCCGCCCATGGGCTGGCCGACGACTTCGCTTCGACCCTTTTTTTGGCCCACGAGGGGCCTAAGCTTATGGCCCCGGCCATGAACACGGGCATGTGGATTAACCCGGCCACCCAAGCCAACGCCAGCCTCTTGGGCCAAAGGGGCCTTAAGGTTTTAGCCCCGGTTTGCGGCAAACTGGCCTCCGGCCGGATCGGGCCGGGGCGGCTGCCCAACCCCAAGGCCCTCATGAGGTACGCGACTAGGCTTTTAACGCCCAAGCCCTTCGCCGGGAAGACTTTCGTCGTCACCGCCGGGGCCACCCGGGAGAGCTGGGATGACCTCCGCTACCTGACCAACCGCTCCACCGGCCAGATGGGCCTGGCCCTGGCCCAGGCCGCCTGGCTCATGGGGGCCAAAGTCTTTTTGATCGCCGGGCCGGCCCTGGTCGACCCCATCTGGAGCGGGGAGGAGTTTGGCTTTTTGACCGTCGAGACGACCCAGAGCCTTCTGGAAACGACGCGAGCGCGCTTTTCGGAGGCCGACTGCCTGATCATGAACGCGGCCCCGGCCGACTTTAAGCCCGTAAAGATTGCGGGCAAAATCGCCAAAAACGAGCTTAGCCCCTTGGTCATGGCTTTGGAGCGAACCCCGGACGTTTTAAAAACCATAGCCGAGGCTGGCAAGGCCCCCCATCAAACCGTGGTGGGATTCGCGGCCGAGAGTGAGGACGCGGTGGCCCGGGCCTGGGCTAAGCTTAAGGACAAGGGCCTGGATTACGTCGCCGCCAACCAAGCCGGCGGCCCCGGCTCCGCCTTTGGCTCACCCAACACCCACATCTGGCTCTTAAACAAGAACGGGGAGAAGACCGAGATAGGGCCGGGCCCCAAGTTTGGGGCGGCCTGGGCGTTATTGGAAAAACTGGCCGAAGACTTAGACGGAGGCGGGGCGGTGGCCTAAGGGCTAAGGGCCAAAAAACTGCGGGCGAAAATCCTATGGCTTAATTTGGCAGAGGCCTTATAGAGCGTTCAAAAGCCCGGCGGATTTTAACGGAAGCTCTAAAAAACCAATATTAATATGGTAAATTAACAACAAAGTTGAGGATGCATCATTATTAGGATATATATTAATAATAAATTAACAGTTAAATTGTGTGATAAATTAATATATATTAAGAATTATTAAAAATAATTTAGCTTATTAAATAAATAATACATTATATGGCTCTACAGAAATAATTAATTAAGGCCCGATGGCGAGTTATGCGGCTATCCGACGGATTGAGGCGGCAGGCTCCGACTTGGGAGCTGGCGGTTGGCGTTTAAACCGCGTGATTAATTTGGGTTATCTAAATACATCTACTTTTATTATTGTTCTATCGTGGTCTGTGGTATATGGATCTTGATATTTATTCCTTGGATCATTATATTTGGCAGAATGCTCTGTTATATCTCCACAATCTACCACGACGGTGACGGACCAGCCAGTCTGTTCTTTAATATTGCCTTGATAATCAGTGATTTGGATTGTTTTTACTCTTTTTG
>JAITIH010000205.1 GCA_031279525.1 Deltaproteobacteria bacterium
CCACCAGCTGGTTGACCTCGTTGTCCTCCACCAAAAGGATGGACCGGCCGCGCAAGTGGGCCAGCATGGCGTTGTGGTCGATCTTGGCCGCCGGCTTGGCGGTTTGGGCGGCCGACTTCTTATCCAAAAGCCCAGACAGGCTCGTCTGGAGCGAAAACAAGGAGATGGGCTTGGAGAGAATGGTCTCTATCCCCATCTCCTTGGCCTTGGCCTGGACGTCTTCCGGGGCCAGGCCGGCGACCATTAGGGCCGCCATGGGCCGGGCCGGGGCGAACTCGGCGTACATCTCCCGGATGGCCTCTAGGCCGTCCATCTTGTGCATCTTGTAGTCGATCAAGATCACGTCGGGAATCTCCATTTCCCCTTTTAGACGACTGGCCTTTAAGCGGTTGACGGCCGACTCCCCGGACGAGGCCCGGGACACGCTGAAGCCCATGGCCGCGAGGTTGGTGGAGAGGATCTGGAGGGCTGAGGGGTTGTCGTCGATGGCCAAGGCCAGGCGCCCTTGGTAAGGCTTGGGCGTGGTCTCCCGCCGCCAGGCCTCGGTCAGGCCAAAGCGGGCCGTGAAGATGAAGGAGCTGCCATGTTTGGGGACGCTGTGGCACCAAATCTGGCCGTTCATCATCTCGACCAGGCGTTTGGTGATGGTCAGCCCTAGGCCCGTCCCCCCGTAGCGGCGGGTGGTGGAGGTGTCGGCCTGGGAGAAGGGGGTGAAGAGGCGGTTCATCTCGTCTTGGGTCATGCCGATGCCCGAGTCCCGGACCGTGAACTTTAGGGTCAGGACCTGGGGGATCTCGTCGCCGACGATCTCCACCTTGACCCCGACCTCGCCTTGACCGGTGAACTTGATGGCGTTGGAGACCAGATTGTTTAAGATCTGGGACAGGCGCACCGGGTCGCCGACCACGACGTTGGGGAGGCGCTCGGGCAGGTCGGCGTAAAACTCCAGGTTCTTTTCCGAGGCCCTAAGAGCCTGAAGGTCCATGGTCTCGGCGATGAGCTCGCTGACGTTGAACTCAATGTGCTCCATCTCGAGCTTGCCGGCCTAGATCTTGGAAAAGTCGAGAATGTCGTTGATGATCCTTAATAAGGTCTTGGCCGCCTTTAAGACCCGGCTGACGTAGTCGCGCTGCTGCTTGTCCAGCTCAGACTGAAGGGTCAGGTGGCTTAGGCCGATGATGGCGTTCATGGGGGTGCGAATCTCGTGGCTCATGTTGGCCAAAAACTCGCTTTTAGCCTTGGTGCTGGCCTCGGCCGCCTCCCGGGCTAGGGAGAGGGCCTTTTCCTTTTCCACCATCTCGGTGATGTCCATGAGCCAGAACAAAAAGCCGATGTTCCCGTAATACTCGGTCTTAAAGGCGTTTAAGAGCATGTGCCGCTCAGACCCGCTCGCGTCGTAGACCAAGGTTTCCTGCCAGGCCAGCCGCCCTTTCCTCTCCAGGTTTTTCATGATGGACCCGAACTGTTCCTGGTTGGCGAAGACCTCGTTTAAGGACTGGTCGAGGGACAGCCCCAAGGACTGGCGGGCGAAGGGCGAAAAGAAGCGAATCAGGCCACCCACGCTGACCATGAAGGCGACCGGGCTATTGTCCAGGATCTTCTGTAAAAGGCTCCTTTCCCGCTCCACCGCCGCCTCGGAGGCCTTGAGGTTGCTGATGTCCCGGATGAAGCTGACTAAGATGTCGCCTTGGGGAGTGTTGACTTTAACCTGGTTGACGTCGGCCTGGATGGGGTCCCCCTCCAAGGTCTGGAAGAGCCACTCGAACTGGTCCTGGCCCTCGGCGAAAGTCTTCCTTAGGTGATCCCTAAAAGCCTCTTCCGAGACGGCCCCGTCGGGTTGGTAGGGCGGCGAGAGGGACGGGAAATAGTCGGTGAAGGCCTTTTTGTCGGGCAGCCCAAATAGGGGCACCACCGCCTCGTTGGAGTCCAAGTGGTTAAAGGAGGTGTCCCAGAGGCTGCAGACCTCGGTCATGTTGTCCAACATTATCCGGTAGCTCTCGGTGGACTGGTCGGCCTGGCCCAAGAACTGGCCGGCCTTGCCCGGCAGGAGCCGCAAAAAACCCTCTAACTGGATTTCCTCGGGCGAGACGGCCACGACCCCGCAGAAGGTCTGGGCCTCGCGCCAGGCCCCGACGTTTGGCAGGAAAACTAAGTGGTCCAGCTCAAAACCCGGGGCCCCGTTGTAGCAAGCCTCTAAGCGCTCCAAAAAGCCCGAGAAGTCCCTAGGGTGAATGACCTCGGTCAACAGGTTTACCGGATCCCCGGCCAAAAGCTCTTCGGATAAGCCTAACCGCTCGACTAAGGCCGGGGTTAAGGCCAGGCTGGCCAAGACGGTCGACTCGGCCTCGCCCATGGTCGGGGCCGAATTCCCTTTAGCCGGGGCTGGGACCGACTGCCCCCCGCCCGCGGTTGGATTGTCCTTGGCTGAGGCTGGGGCTACGGTCAAGTTCCCCGGGGCCGGGATCGAGGTTGGATTCTCAGGGACCGGGTTCGAGGTCGGATTGCCTTGAGCCTGCGCCGAGGTCGGGTCGCCGCCGACTGAGGCGATCGGCCGCCCCTCGGCCGGAGCCGCGGTCGGATTGCCTTGAGCCTGCGCCGAGGT
>JAITIH010000210.1 GCA_031279525.1 Deltaproteobacteria bacterium
GGCTTTCTTCTGCTCCGGGCTCATGATCATGGACTTTCGCTCCACGCCCATGATGATTTTGTCCCTAGCCGCCTCTAAGTCGGACCCGTAGACCCTTTTTTTGTTGTAGCGGGCGGCCATCAAAGCCGCCTCGTTAATGAGGTTTTCCAGATCGGCCCCGGAAAAGCCGGGCGTGCCCCGGGCCACCACGCCCAAGTCCACTTCCTTAGCCAAAGGCACCTTTTTGGAGTGAACCTTTAAGATCTGCTCGCGGCCCCGCACGTCTGGGACCGGGACCACCACCTGGCGGTCGAAGCGGCCGGGCCTTAAAAGGGCCGGGTCCAAAACGTCGGGCCGGTTGGTGGCCGCGATGACGATGAGGGCCTCGTTGGGCTCAAAGCCGTCCATTTCCACTAGAAGCTGGTTTAGGGTCTGCTCCCTTTCGTCGTGGCCCCCGCCTAGGCCCGCGCCCCGGTGGCGGCCCACGGCGTCAATCTCGTCGATGAAAAGTATGCAAGGCGAGTTCTTTTTGGCTTGGCCAAACATGTCCCGGACCCTGGAAGCCCCGACGCCCACGAACATCTCCACGAAGTCCGAGCCGCTGATGGAAAAGAAGGGCACCCCGGCTTCCCCGGCGATGGCCCTGGCCAACAAAGTCTTCCCCGTGCCCGGGGCTCCCATCAGAAGGACCCCTTTAGGGATCCGACCGCCTAGGCGGACGAACTTGTGGGGCTCGCGCAAAAAGTCGATGATCTCCTCTAGCTCGGCTTTGGCCTCCTCAATGCCGGCCACGTCGGCGAAAGTGACCTTTTTCTGCTCGTCGGAGAGCATCTTGGCCCGACTTTTGGCGAAAGTCATGGCCTTACCGCCGCCTTGCATCTGGCGCATGAAAAAAATCCAGATAGCCACCAAAAGGACGATCTGAATGAGGCCGCCCAAGAAAGTGTACCAATACCCAGACGGCGGCGGGGTGACGACGATGTTGACGTTATTTTCTTTTAAGAGAGGCAAGAGCTGGGGGTCGTTGGACGGCGTGTAGGCGGTCCACCGACCGGCGGAACCCTGGACGCTGACGGTGATCTCGTGGTCGGTCAGGATGGCTTCCTTGACCTCGCCGTTTTTTATGGCTTTCCAGATCTCGGAATATTGTTTTCTTATTTGGTTTTCCGTCGGCTTAAAATAATTGTATAAGCCCGCCATGACGATGACGATCATTAACCAGATAAAAAGATTGCGTGAAAAGCTATTCAATGGAAACTCCCGGAAAAAACGCTCTGTTGGCTTGACGGGCGGGATAAGCGCTTTTTTCGCCGGCCAGGGGCGGCCTCTTTGGTCGGAGGGCGGATGGGGGCCTGGCTTTGGCCGTCACCGCGGCTGGAAAAAAACGTCCCTATATGCAAAATCGCCGTTTTGGCCAATTTAGGCTCGCGCGCCGCTTTAGGCCAAACTTTAAGGCCCAAGCCAAAACGGTCAGCGGAATTTATCCCGATGGAGCCGCAAAGGCGCCTTTTGGCTATCGGCGACGGCGGCCCTTCCCTGAAGTTAAGGGCATTTCTGGGAGTCGGCCCGAACGCCCCTTTAGGTTTGCGCCAAAAGGCGTTGGGCCAAAATATTCGTGGGCCAAAAAGGGGGGCGTGGCTGGCCGTTTAACCTTACGGCCTCGCGAGACGGCCCCATAGGCCGAGGGGCTATCGCTTGGGGCTAGCTTCTTAAGCCAGCCGTCGTTAAGGCCAGCGCGGTCATTGGCGAACGATAGTTATAATTTTTGACTAAACGCTAATAATTAAACGCGATTTAGTGAGAACCGCCGGCCTCGACTTTAAGCCAAATCCAGCTCGGCCCGGGCTGGCCCCCTCCTTAAAGAGGGGAGCAGTTACTTTACGATAAAACATAATTTTTATCAACGGAAATTCAGGCGTCTAGTCGCCAGAGCGGGTCCCTTTGACCTTGGGACGGCGGAGCCGCGCCAAGGCCGGATTGGGACCTAAAGCGGAAAAACCGACGTCCTCGCGCGTAAGGCCCTGGCGCCTTTATGGAGGCCTTTTAAGCGCGCGGCCGGCGAAGGCCGTAAGGGCCAATTTATGGCCTTCGCGGGGCGGCGAGGCTAATCGGGCCAATGGGCCGGGGCTCTATGGGCCAACGGCTAAAGGCCAAAAGCCGCCAAGGGCCGCGCCTTTGGGGCCTTTTTGGCTAGCTGGCCGGAAGGCCTTATGGCCCGCTAGGGCGGCGAGGCCTTATGGGCGACGAGGCGGGCGGGCCAGCGAAGCCTTTATGGTCGACGAGGCGGGCGGGCCAGCGAAGCCTTAGGGGCGACGAGGCGGGCGGGCCGGCGAAGCCTTAGGGGCGGCCTGACCGTCAGGCCAGCGAGGCCGGCGGTCGTCCAGGGGCTTTGGGGCCAACCTTTATTTGAGGCGATAAGTAATGAGGCCGTGGGTAGGGTCGTAAGGGGACACGGCCACCTCGACCCGGTCGCCAGTCAGAACGCGAATCTTAAATCTCTTGAGGCGCCCAGACAGCATCGCCCTGATTTTGACGCCCTCCGAGGTCTCGACTTCCATGTGCCCGTCGCCTAAAGTTTTAGTGACGAACCCTTCCAGTTTTATTAGCTCTTCTCTTGACATGCTCCTCCTTAACGTTAGCCGCCCATTGATTCATTGGCCAGGCTCCATCTGGGGGCGGGCCTCCAAATGACAATAAACAAGTATATCAAATCCAGTAAATAAATCAAGCCATTAAATAAAAGCATTATTTTTTAAATTATGATTGAAATAGCTAGATAAAGCCGATATGAGTTAATTAGATCAAAAAAATAGGGAATTAACCCTCGCGCGACCTGGGTAAAAAAAGGCCGATTTTTTGACGAAACGTCGCCCGTAGAGCTGGGCTTTTGCGGCGAGGACGATAAGGGGCGGGGTTTTTCAAGCGAGGACGCCGGAGGCGGGGCTTTTGCGGCGAGGCCAAGATAAGGATCTAATCCCCCTTGGCCTCATCGCCGGGAATTTGGCGCGAAAAGGCCGACCTCGCCCATTTGGCCAAAGGCCAAATGGGCTTTCCAAGCGACGCTCCAATAGGCCGCCTTAAAGC
>JAITIH010000214.1 GCA_031279525.1 Deltaproteobacteria bacterium
TAAGCTTTGGCGGGCGAGCCGGGTTGGCTAATGGGCCACCCAAGGCTGAATGTCTCGCTCGCCCTCGTCTTTCGGAAGCCTTCGGATCACCAAAGAGGCGGTCAGGATGACCAGGCCGATGACGAAAAAGGACTTTTGGAAAATGGCGTCGGTTGGCAGGTCGACCCGAAAAGTCCCGCCTTGGTCCAGCAAGGCGAACATGCCCAGCAAGGCCGCGCCCATGGCCACGCCGCTATTGGAGCAAACCTGAATGACCACCGACAATAAGCTATTGCCCGGGCCGGCTTTTTTGTGGCCTAAGTCGATTAGGATTAAAGAGTTTAAGGCCGTGAACTGCATGCTATTGATGGCTCCGTAGAACATGAAAATTAAGGCCAAACGCCAGTGGGCCGTCTGGGTCCCCAAAAGGGAGAAAGAGCAAATAATCAAGCCTAAAGCGATCGTGTTGACGAGCAGAAAGCGCCTAAAGCCGGCCTTTGGCAGCAAGGTCGTGATGAAGCGCTTCCCGACGATGGAGCCGATGGCCTGGGGCAGCATGAAGAGGCCAGCTCGGACCGGGCTAAAGCCTAAGGCCAGCTGCAAGAAAATCGGCAGCATGAAAGGCATGGCCCCGGAGCCGACCCGAGAGCAAAAGTTAGAGCAGATGCCAGTCAAAAAGCCGGGCGTCTCGAAAATGGAGGCCTGAAACAAGGCCCCCCGCCTTTTGGCCAGCCTTAGCCAGTAGACCGACATGAAGCCCACGCCGAAGACGAGGGTAAAGACGTTGCGGTCCCAGGCGTGGGAGGGGGCGCTTTCCAGGCCTAATGACAAGATGGCCACCGAGGCCCCAAAGACGACGAAGCCCAAAAAATCGAAAGAGGCCAGGTTTTCCTCCCGAAGGTCTGGCATGTGTTTCAGCGACAGCCAAAAGCCAAAGGCCCCCACCGGGAGGTTAATCAAAAAAATCCAGTGCCAACTAGCGTACTCGACGAAGAAGCCCCCGGCCAAGGGGCCGCAAACCGGGCCCAAAAGGGAAGGGACGCTGACGAAGCTTAAAACCCGGATCAGATCGCCGCGATCGTAGGCCTTGACCACCGCCAGACGCCCAACCGGGACCATGAGAGCCCCGCCTATTCCCTGAAGAACCCTGGAAGCCACCAAAGTCTTTAAGGTTTCCGATAAGGCGCAGGCTAAAGAGCCTAGGCTAAAGACGACGATCGCTAAGCTGAAGACGCGCCGAATCCCAAAGCGATCGGCCAACCAGCCGGAGACCGGGATAAAAAGGGCCGTGGTCAGGAGATAGGCGATGACCACCGACTTCATCTTTAAGGGGTTAACGTTTAAGGCCACGGCCATTGAGGGGATGGCGTTGTTTAAGACGCTGCCGTCGATGGCCTGCATAAAAAAGGAAACCCCGACTATCCATGGCAAAACCGATGAGGCGCGGGCTTTAAGGCTATCGTCAGTATTTGCCATAATCCTTTTTACGCGGCCTATAAAGGCCAAAAATTCGCTTAAGCCAAGTTAAAGTTGAGACGCCAAAAGTCTAAAGGGAGTTGCCATTAAAAGCGTCGGCCGCCTTCGGCGAACGGAAAGAAGCCACTGTGGCCACGCCCGGCAAGGGCTACCCCCAAGGCCGCGACCGACTGGAGAGCCATTGCGCCCCGGCCGGCTGGCTTAAGGCCCGTAATGGTCCCATAAGGTTTAGGGGCCTTAGGGCCGATGGCCAAAGGGGCGGGCCTTAGGCCAAAGGGGGGCCGCTTTTAGGTCCAGTGTTTACTCCCCTCGTCGGTCAGATCCTTAAAAAGGACCGTCGAGAGGTAGCGCTCGCCGGTGTCGGGCAGGATGGCCACGATGGTTTTGCCTTCGTTTTCGGTCCGCAAGGCGATCTTGGTGGCCGCGAAAGCCGCGGCCCCCGAGGAGATGCCGACCAAAAGCCCCTCGGTCCGGGCCAAAACTCGGGCTGTGTCCACGGCCTCGTCGTTTTTGACCTTGTAGATCTCGTCGACCACCTGAAAGTCGAAGACCTGGGGCACGAAGCCAGCCCCAATGCCTTGGATGAGGTGCGGCCCTGGGGTCCCGCCGGACAGGACGGCGGAGTCGGCCGGCTCGACGGCCACGATTTTTATGGACTCTTTCTTCTCCTTTAGGGCCTGGCCCACCCCGGCGATGGTGCCGCCGGTGCCCACCCCGCCGACGAAGAGGTCGACTTCCCCGGAGGTGTCGCGCCAGATTTCCTCGGCCGTGGTGGCCCGGTGGATGGCCGGGTTGGCCGGGTTATTGAACTGTTGGAGGATGACGGAGTCGGGGGTGGCGGCGTTCAGCTCCTCGGCTTTGCGGATGGCCCCTTTCATGCCGTCCGGGCCGGGGGTCAAGACCAGCTCGGCCCCTAGGGCTTTTAAAATGGTTCGCCTTTCCAGGCTCATGGTCTCCGGCATGGTCAAGACGATCCGGTAGCCGCGGGCGGCGGCCACGAAGGCCAGGCCAATGCCGGTGTTGCCGCTGGTGGGCTCGATGATGACCGTGCCGGCCCGCAAATGGCCCTTCTC
>JAITIH010000223.1 GCA_031279525.1 Deltaproteobacteria bacterium
AGGCGGCGGTAAGCGAAATGGGCCTTTAGCGTTAAGGCTTCGGGCGAGGCCTTAGCCTTAATCGACGCCCAAAGGCGAAGGCGGAAGAAAGAGAGTGAAAAATGGATCCTGGCCAGGGCGTTTTGGGGAAAGAAGGCGATGCGCTTAAGTCGCCCAAAAATGGCGATTTCGACGAATCCCAGGAGATTGTCTTAGGCGCGTGGTCCAATCTTTGCGTCAACGCCGGGGCTGGGAGCGGGAAGACCAAAACTTTGGTCGAGTGTCTTTTGCGCTTTGTGGAGGCCGACCCCGCCGCTCGCTCCGTCTCCCAGATTTTGGCCATCACCTTCACCGAAAAAGCGGCCGCCGAGGCCAAGGAGAGACTCTGCCTAGCCATTTGGGCCAGACTTAGGCGCGCGGTCGAAAAAAAGGACGAGCGAGCCCGCTCCCTTTGGGAGCGAGAAATTCGGCTCTTGAGCCAAGGCTACGTGGGGACGATCCATGGCTACGCCTTAAGCTTAGTAAGGGATTTCCACTTTTTTTTAGGCCTGCCGGCCAGTTTTAGGGTCGAGCCCGAGCCTGACCAGGATGAGACGGTCGAGTTCGTCGTGGACGCCTTGGTTAGGCGTGATCCCCACGTCTTTTCCTTACTTGGCCAATTCCCCTTAAGGGGTTATTCTAAGTTTCAGGCCTCGGTCCAAAGCCTTCTTGACCTTATCAAAGCTCGCCTCTCCGGCTGGGGTTTGGAGGGCTTGACCCTTTTAAGCTCGCCCAAACCCTCGCTCAATGAGCTGGCCGAGGCCTTTAAGGCTCGCCAGGCGGCCTTAAAAATGGCCATTATGGCCAATTCCGTCCATAAGCTAAATACGGCCGTCATCGACTTCGCCGTCGACGAGACCCTTTTGGGCTTAGTGGCCGCGGTCCAGAAAAATCCCCAAAGCCTTTCCAATATCCTGGGCGGCGCCCTAGAACCCCTAGTCTCCCTAGCCAAGAAGGTCGACAAGTACACGGGCAAAAGCCTTCCGGCGGAGCTCAAGTTGGCCTGCGCGGCCGCTTTTGAGATTTTCCGGCTATTTAGCGATCTAATAAGCCAGCCCATTTTGCGGGATTTGGCCGAAATCTCCAAGACCTTAGCTGAGCGGACCCGAAAATCGCGCTTAAGCCGCGGGAAAGGCGACTTCGACGATATTTTGATTTTAGCCCGGCGGCTTTTGCGGGAAAGGGCCGAGGTCCGGGAGCGCGAGATGGCTAAATGGGGCCTGGTCGTGGTGGACGAGTTCCAAGACACCAACCGCCTCCAGACCGACCTTCTGTCTTTAATCTTGGATCCTAAAGGGCGGGCCCTGGCCTGGGAGAGCATGGACTGGCAGGCGATCCCCCCGAAGTTTCGGGCCTGTGGGGACAAAAATCAGTCCATGTACCGTTTTAGGGGAGCGGAAGCCCGGATTATGGCCGATTTGTCCGGACGCCTCCCGGCCCAAGGCGGGGAGGGCTTGAACTTAGGGCACAACTACCGCTCCCAGACGGGTTTGGTGAATTTTTTCAATAAGCTTTTTCAGAAAGTTTTTGGCCAGAGCGTTTACCCTAAGCAGACCCCCAAGCGGGTCGACCTTTACCAGATCCCTAAGGTCGCTTGGCTGAAAGACGAGAATTTTAAGAGAAGCGATTTAAGAGTCTGGAAGGAAAGGCAGGCCGAGATTTTGACCGCTTATTTGGGCCAGCTTTTTAGCGGCGAGGCCAAGGTCTTGGTTTTGGATCGGGAGAAAGCCAAAGAGTTAGAGGCGGAGAAAAATAATTCGGGCGACGAGGGGAGCGAGAAGTGGCTAGAGCGCGAGGCGCTCCTTGGCCGGACGCCCGTCCCGGGCGACGTGGCCATTCTCTTAAGGGCCAGAAAGTACGCCTACCTTTACGAGGGCGCCCTGGCCGAGGCCGGCTATCCCTATCGGGCCTTGGAGGGCCTAAGCTACGCCGACCGGCCCGAGATCCAGGGACTTTGCGCTTTTTTCTTCGCCCTTTGCGGCTGGGGCTTCGACTTTAACCTCTACGCTTCGCTAAAGTCCCCTTTGGGCCCGGTAAGCCATGAGACCCTTTCGACCCTGGTTTGGCCGGATCCCCACGGCGAGCCAATGGGCTTGTCCTCTTATTTTAAGCCGAGCCGGCCCCCGTTCCCGGGCGGTCTGCCTTTAGGCGAGGCGACGGCCCTAGAGGAGTTTAGGGAGCTTTTTCTGGCCTTAAGCC
This sequence comes from Deltaproteobacteria bacterium, assembly GCA_031279525.1. Classification (GTDB taxonomy): domain Bacteria; phylum Desulfobacterota; class Desulfarculia; order Adiutricales; family Adiutricaceae; genus JAIROO01. The sequence continues at coordinate 2,218 of JAITIH010000223.1, forward strand.
CCTTGGCCGCCAAGCGCCCGCCGGGGGAAATTTTAGAGACCGTGGTCGAGCGCCGCGGTTTGCTGCCGATTTTGGCCAGCCGGCTGGGCGACGGCCCCGAGCGGGTCCAAATGACCCAGCGCTTTTTGGGTATAGTCAAGGGATTGCCCTACCACGATTCCGTCCAGGCCAAGATCCCGGCTTTGGCTTTGGCCTTGCGGCTGAAGTTGGAAAGGAACAAATTATCGGACCTTGAGAGCCAGGCCGACCCTACGGCCATCAATCTTATGACCATTCACCAAGCCAAGGGCCTTGAGTTTCCGGTGGTCATCGTCCCGGAGGCGGATCGCCAACTGAGCAATAGGACCGCTATAGTCCTCATCGACGACGATGGGAGCCTTTCCATCTCTTGCAAGACCTTGACCGGTCTTTTGGCCGAAAACTGGGAGCGCCAAGAGGTCGAGGAAATCTCACAAGTCGCGGAGCTCGACGAGCTTAAGCGGCTTTTGTACGTGGCCGCGACCAGAGCCCGCGACCATTTGGCTTTGATTGGAATCGATAAAATCGACAAGCCTTCCTTTAGCTCCTTGATTTTTTCCCCCCCGCCTCTCAAAGCCGAGAGCGAGGAGCCTAAAGCCGCCGCCAAAAGCCCGAGCCGAGCTAAAAAAGGCCAGAGCGAGACGGCCGAGGGCGAGGCCAACCTGGACTTTAAGGACTTGGGCCAAGACATCCTGACCTTAAAGGACTGGCCCGATAGCTTGACGTTAAAAGAGAGCCGGGAAGAGTCTAAGCGAAAAGCCCGAGCCGGGGCGGGCGGGGCGGCGGTCGCCGCCGACTTGGCCGACTCGGACTTCGATCCTCGGCTTTTGGCGCCCCCACCGCCCGCTAAAGCCCTCCATTCCTCGGTGGTCGCTTACTGCCGGCTCTTGGTCAACGGGGCAAAGGGCCTAGGAAGGCCGCTTTCGGGCCCGCCGATTTTAGACGACGATTTCCTGGACGAGGCCAGCTTGGCCAAAAACGTCCTCTCCGAGGACGAAAGGGTCATAGTGGAGGAAGATGGATACGGCCAGGTGGGGCCAGACGGCCCGACCTCGCCGCGTCTTAGGGGGATTTTATTTCACGCCCTTTTGGAGGAGACGGACTACGGCTGGGACGAAGGGGTCTATCGGGCCCGGTTGGAGACGATAGCTAAACGGCTAAATATGGCCCCATCCGGGGTGGAGGCGACTTACCTAGTCGAGCGGGCTTTAGCCTTCCAGGCTAGCCCCTTTGGTCAGGAAGCCCAGGCGGCCGACCGGGACGGCCGGATCCTGTGGCGGGAGAAAAGTTTTTGGCTAAGGATCGACGAGGACGAGTTGGGCTATTCCCCGGTAGTCTTAAACGGGATCATGGACCTTTTTTACGTCCTGCCCGACGATCGGGGGCGAGTGGTGGACTACAAGCTGGCCCGGCCTAGCCATTTGGACGTTTACCGAAAGCAGCTTGAGATCTATAGCCTGGCCATCCGCGAGGCCGGGTTCGAGGCCGAGGTCTTAACCGACTTGTGGTTCGCCGAAAAGTAGCGAGGTCCCAGTTGAGCTAGGGGGGAGCCAAGGGCGTCGGCCGACCGCGAAAGAGGGCCTGGAAAGTTCCCCCTAAACCACATATAAGGGCT
>JAITIH010000247.1 GCA_031279525.1 Deltaproteobacteria bacterium
GTTTACGCAAAAACCGCCGGATCATGGGCGAGCACAGGACCAGGGGCTGAAGGTTCTCGTTGGTCAGCTTGGGCAAGGCGTTGCTGATGGCCGTGACGATCCTTTGGCCGACCTCGGGATCCAAAGAAAGGTAGGCCCCCCTTTCGGTCTCGTTGATGGACCGCGACAAGGCTTCCTCGATGTCCTGGCCAATGGTCATGATGGGCAACTCCCCGGAGGCGGTCACGTAATTGCGGACGATGCCTCGGGCCAGCCTTTGGCGGACGAACTCGGTCAAAAGGTCCGAGTCTCTGGTCAAGGGCGCGTGGTCGGCCAGATCCTCCAAAATCGAGGGCATGTCGCGAATGGAGACGCGCTCCCTTAATAAGTTCTGCAACACCTTTTGGATCTGGCCTAAGCTTAGTAGGTTGGGCACCAACTCCTCGACCACCTTGTCGTTGGACTGGGCCACGCCGTCTAGGAGCTTTTGCACGTCCTGGCGGCTTAAAAGCTCGTCGGCGTTGCGGCGGATGACCTCGGTCAAGTGAGTGGCCATGACCGAGGCCACGTCGACCACCGTCCAGCCCGAGTGCTGGGCCTCGTCTTTGCGCTCGTCGGGAATCCAAAGGGCCGGAAGGCCAAAGGCCGGCTCGAAGGTGGTCAGACCCGACACGTTTTTGCGAGCGTCGCCGGGGTTCATGGCCAATTGATGGCCGATCATCATCTCGGCTCTGGCCACTTCGTTGCCTTTGATCAAAATCGCGTACTCGCCCGGCCTAAGCTGAAGGTTGTCCCTTACGTGCATGGGCGGGACGATGAAGCCAGACTCCAGGGCGAACTGCCGCCGAATGGAGCGGATTCTCTCCAAAAGCTCCCCGCCTTGCTCGTCGTCGACCAAGGGGATGAGGCCGTAGCCCACCTCCAGCTCCAAGACGTCCAAAGGCAATAAAGCCTCCACCTTCTCTAGGGGCGGCGGCGGGGCGGCCATGGGCGGGGCTCCCGGCGGCGGGGCCGGGGACGGCCCAGGGCCAGGGCCCGAAGGAAGCGCGCCGGCGGGCCCTGGCCCTAACTCGCCGCCGCGGCTTTGGCCCAAGGCCAAGGCTAAACGCCGCCGCCGGTACAAAGCGAAGGCCAAAGAAGAAATGACTAGGCCCGTTAAGCAAAAGGCCACGGTGGGCAGCCCCGGCAAAAGCCCTAAGAAAAAGACCACCCCCCCGGACAGGGCCAGGGCCTCGGGCTTTAGGGTGAATTGGGCGGCGAACTCCCGGCTCGTGGTCGACTCAGAGCCGGCTCGGCTAACGCTGACGCCCGCGGCCGTGGAAATCATAAGGGAAGGCAATTGGCTGACTAAACCGTCGCCCACGGTCATGATGGTGTAGGTCGTGGCCGCCGCGGCCGGGGCCATGCCCAGCTGCAAGACGCCGATGATAAAGCCGCCTATGATATTGATAAGGGTAATGAGGATGCCGGCGATGGCGTCCCCGCGGACGAACTTCGAGGCGCCGTCCATGGCCCCGTAAAAGTCGGCTTCCCTGGCGATGACCTCCCGGCGGCTCTTGGCCTCGGCCTCCTGGATGAGGCCGGCCGCCAGGTCCGCGTCGATGGCCATCTGTTTGCCGGGCATGGCGTCCAAGGTGAAGCGGGCCGCCACCTCGGCGATGCGGCCGGAGCCCTTGGTGATGACCATAAAGTTAATGATGACCAAAATGACGAAGACGATGATGCCGACGACGTAGTTGCCGCCGACCACGAAATTGCCAAAGGCCTCGATGACCTCCCCGGCCGCGTCGGGGCCCTGGTCGCCGTTTAAAAGAATAAGGCGGGTGGAGGCGATGTTTAGGGCCAAACGAAAAAGGGTCAAAATCAACAAAAGCGAGGGAAAGACGGAAAAGTCCAAAGGCTTTAAGGTGTAAAGGGCGGTCAAAAGCACCACGACCGACATGGTCACGTTAAAGGTCAAGAGCAGGTCCATGGCCCCGGTGGGAAGGGGAAAGAGGAAGACCAAAATGATCCCCACCACCCCCAGGCCCATGATCACGTCGCCGGCCGCCTTGTTGGAAACCTTTTCGCCCACGCGGGCCAGAAAGCCCTCAGCCACGTTTCTTCCTTCCTTTGACTCGATAGATATAGCTTAACACGTCGGCCACGGCCTTATAAAACTCCGCCGGGATGGTCTGGCCCACGTCCACGGCCCGGTAGAGAGCCTGGGCCAATGGCCGGTTCTCCACGATGGGGACTTTAGCCTCCTTGGCTATGTCCTTAATCCTTAAAGCCATGAAATCCTGGCCTTTGGCCACGACCACCGGGGCCGGGGCCTGGGTCTGGTCGTAGAGGAGGGCCACGGCGTAATGGGTGGGGTTGGTTATGACCACGTCGGCCTCGGGCACCTGATTGAGCTGGCGGCGCTTAGAAGCCTCCCTTTGGGCCTGGCGGATCCGGTTTTTGACGATGGGATCGCCCTCTATCTGCTTGTACTCGTCTTTAACCTCCTGCTTGGTCATCTTCATGTCCTGCATGAATTGCCAGCGTTGGTAGCCGTAGTCCAAAATGGCCAAGGCCAAAAGCAACAAAACGGTCTTAAAGAATATCTCCGTCGCGACGTTTAAAACCAAGCTGGCGATGGCCACCGGAGCCATGTCGACCATAAGGACGAACTCTTCCAGGCGATCGCGCAGGACCAAATAACCCACCAAAAAAATCACGAAGAGCTTAAAGACGCTTTTAACGCAATCGACCAAAGTCCTTAGCTTAAACATCCGCCCGAGCCCGGCCACCATGTTCAGCTTGTCCAACTTCGGGGCGATGGCCGAGCCCACCACCATGAAACCGCCTAACTGGTAGACGTTGATGGCCACGCTGGCCAATAGGACGAAGAGGGCCAGGGGCAAAATCAGGGTCAAAGCCTCCTTGGAAAGAAGCTGGCTAATGGCCAGGGCGTCCAACTCCTGGCCCGAGGCCGCGGCCAGAGAGTGGATGTGCCGGTAGATCCCGACCACCCGGTCCCAGCCCGCCGGGGCCATGACCAAGAGAAAAAACCCTCCGGCCAACAAGGAGACCGAAGCTGAGATTTCCATGCTCTTGGGGACCTGGCCCTTTTGGCGGGCCTGGTTCAGCTTATGCCCCGAGGCCTCTTCGGTTTTTTCGCCGCTGTCTTCGCTCATGGCTTTTAGGGTAAAGAGGCCGGGGCTTGGCCTAAAATGGCCAAAACCCGGCTCAAGGCCTCTTGGGCCTCAAAAAGGGCCTGGCCCAAAAGCCGGGGCCAAAAACTCATGGAAAAGCCGATCACCAATAGGCCGGCCAGGATATATAAGGGCATGCCCACGAAAAGCACCTGCATCTGGGGGACGGCTTTGGCCACGACGCCAAAGGAAACCTTAACGCAAAACAATAAGCCCACCACCGGGGCGGCGATCTTGACGGCTAAGACGTACATCCGGCCGGCGGCCAGCATGAGCTCGGTGAAGGTCATGGGCCTATCCAGAGCCACTAGGCCCACCGGGGCCACCTTGAAACTGTCGGCCAGGGCCTTTATGACCAAATAGTGGCCGTTGGCGAACAAAAAAAGGAGGATAAAAATAATGTACAAAAGTCGCGAGACGATGGGCACCTGGGTCCCGCTCTGGGGGTCCATGAGGTTGACCATGGTCATGCTCATCTGGAAGCTTAAGTACTCTCCGGCCAGGTTGGCCGTCTCGACCACCAGGCGAACCATGGTGGCCAGGACCAAACCGACGATCAGCTCCCCGACGGCCAAGACGGCCAGGCCCCAAACGCTCATGGGCATGAGGTCGGCCCGATAGCCGACCGTGGGGGCCAGGACCAGGGCCAAAGTCAAGGCCAAGGCCGCCTTGGCCTCGGTTAGGGCGTTGGCGCTGCCCAAAATGGGGGCCATGGCCACTAAAATCGAAACCCGCAAAAAAACCAAAACGAAGGCGACGAACTCGTTGGCCTCAATGACCGGGGCGCCCATAGAGCCCTGGCCCGCCTAAAGGTCGCTCGGCTCAAGGCCCGGCGTGGCCAGGCCCTCGGCGGCCCGGACCCATTCCGGGAAGTGAACCAGGATGTTTTCCGTGTACTCAATGAGCTTATCTAAAAGCCACGGCCCGGCGACGACCAAGACCAAGGAAATGCAGATAATCTTGGGAATGAACTGCAAGGTCATTTCCTGGATTTGGGTGGTGGCCTGAAAGACGCTGACCATAAGGCCGATGACCAGCCCCACCAAAAGCATGGGCAAAGAGAGGATCATGATGAGCTCCATGACCCGGCGACCGAAGTCTATGACGAATTCCGTGGTCAAGGCCGGCCTCCTTATTTTTAGGCGTTAACGGCGAAAAACCCCATTGGCTAAGGCGGCTATCCGGCCCCGGCCACCGGCCCGAAGCTGCGCACGATGGAGCCCACCAAAAGGTTCCAGCCATCCACCAAGACGAAAAGCATGAGCTTAAAGGGCAAGGAGATCATGACCGGCGGCAACATCATCATGCCCATGGACAAAAGGACCGAGGCCACCACCATGTCGATGATCAAAAAGGGCATGTACAAAAGAAACCCAATGGTGAAGGCCGTTTTCAGCTCCGAGATGATGAAGGCCGGAATGAGGCTCATGGTCGGGACGTCGGCCTTGTTGAAGGGCTTGGCCTCCCCGGCGATCCGCATAAATAAGGCCAAGTCCTTTTCCCGGGTCTGGGCGAACATGAACTCCCGAACCGGGGCCAAGGCCCGATCGATGGCCTCGGCCTGGGCGATCTCGCTGTTCATGAAGGGCTTAAAAGCCCGATTCTCAATGGTCCGCCAGACGGGTAGCATCAGGTAAAAGGTCAAGAAAAGGGCCAGGCTGACGATGACCTGGTTAGGCGGAGTTTGCTGGGTGCCCATGGCCTGCCGCAAAAACCCGAAAACCACCACGATGCGGACGAAGGAGGTCATCATGACCAGGATCGAGGGAGCCAGGGCCAAGACCGTCAAAAGAAACAGGACGTTAATGACCGTGGCCAGGCGATCCGGGTCGTCGGTCTGATCTAGGCTTAAGCTGACGGTGGGAATGGGGATGACGTTGCCGGTCCCCGCGGTCTGGGCCAGAGCCCCTGAGCCTAAGGCCAGCCAAAGGGCCAGAGCCAAAAGAGCCAAAAGGGCCAAGGCTCGGCGCGACCGGCCGCGTTTAAGGCGGAAAAATGGCCCTTTAACTAACTCCCAAAACGGCATCCTCAGCCCCATTAGCGCCGATCGCCTTTTCGATCTCGGGGATCGTCCAGCTCGTCTAAGCCTAAAAAATCGTCGTTCGTCTCCGGCCCCCGAAAGGGATCCTCGTCTAGGGCCAAGGTGAAGTCCAAGGGGTCCCGGCCCCCGAAGGTTTGGTCGTCGCTGGGGCTTAAGCTTAAGGGCTCAAGCTTAATGATCTCCGCCTTAGCCGGCTCCTGGGCCTTGGCGGCCGAGGC
>JAITIH010000248.1 GCA_031279525.1 Deltaproteobacteria bacterium
GTCTTTATCTGGGGCTTGGGAGCCTTAGGCCCGGCCATCGTCCATATGTAGCCGCCCGCGGCGGCTCGCCTTAGGGCTTATTAGGTAAGTTCGCCCTAGGGCTCGCCCGCGCCTAAAAGCGGCTGGCTCGCGGACCTTTGGCCCGCGGGGTTAGTCCTTATTGGCGCCCAAAGGTCCGCCTCATGCCTAAGCGAGTGGCTTTTTGGTCGTTGGCCGCGGTCGCGGCCCTTTGTTGCCTGGCCGCCTGGCCGGCGCTAGCCGACTCCTTGAGGCTGGTCTACCCGGCCGCCCCAACGTCCCTGGACCCCCACCATTGGCCTAGAGACCCGGCGGCCGAGCCCGTCGTCATGACGGCCTACGGCCGGCTAGTGGGCCTTAAAGATGGCCTGGGCCAGTTGGACACGTCCGAGTCTTTAGCCTACACCATCCGGGTCTCCGACGACGACTTGACCTACACGGTTAGGTTAAGGGAGGGGCTGACTTTTACCGACGGCCGGCCAGTCGACTCTAAGGCGGCCCTCTTCACCTTCGACCGCCTCATGGCCTCGGAGGCGGGGAGAAGCCTCTTTCCCCACCTCCGCGGCTTTACGATTATCGGCGACTACACCTTTAGCCTAGCCCTAAGCCAGCCCTGGCCGCCCTTCATGGCCTCCTTGGCCCTTCCCCAGGCCTCCTTGATTAGCCCAGGCTTGGGCGATAGGCCGGAGGGCTTTTTAAACGACCATACCTTAGGCTCAGGCCGCTTCATGGTCGAGGCCGCGAGCCCCACGGCCTTAAGCTTGGTCTTGCGACCGGACCTACCCAGCCGGCCGAAGCTGGATAGGGTGGAGTTTTACTACGCCGCCGACCCTACGGAACGGTTAGCCTTATTCCTGGAAAAAGAGGCCCACTTGGCCGTAGAGCCCCCGGCCATGGGTCTGCCCGCGGATCGGGCCCTTTTGGAGCTCCCCACCTGGGAGACGCGTTTTTTGGCCTTTAACGTCAAAAGCCCTTATCTTGCCATTTTGGGGGTCAGGGAAGCCCTGGCCATTTTGGCCAAAGAGGCCTTTAGCCAGGCCAAGTTTAAGCCAAAAGGGTATTTTCCGGCCGGGCTGTTCGGCGGGCCCTCGCCCCCGGGGCCGGCCGGCGGCCTGGCCCGGGCCAAGGAGCTTCTATTGGCCATTGGGTCGCCGAAAACTCCCTTAACCTTGGCTTACCCTGGCGACGAACCCGCGGCCCAGGTCGACGCGGAAACGCTAGGGGCCGCCTTCCACGCCCATAACGTCCCGGTCAACCTTCTGCCCCTAAGGGGCCAGCCCGGCCGGGCCGTGGCCGAGGCCGGCGACTACGACTTCTGGCTGGGCTCCCGGACCCCGCAAATCCCGTCCCCGGAGATGTGGCTGGGCCAGTTTTTGGAGTCCACGGCGGCCGGGCGGGGGAATCCGGCCTATTTTAGCGACCGAGAGGCCGACGAGACGATAAGAGGATTTCGGGCCTCTTTGCCCCGGGATCAAAGGGAGCGGAAGGTCGGGGAGTTGGACGCCCTGGCCGAGAAGGCGGCCCCTTACGTTTTTCTGTATCAAAAGCCCAAGCGGTTTTTAGCCGATCAAAGGCTAGCCAACCAAAAGACTCACCCCATGTGGCCGGAGGTCTGGCCAATCCAGAGCGTTAATCTTAACCCCTTTAAGGGCCCCCAGCCGAAAGCCCCGGCCCCGCCGACCCCGGTCCGGGAATTCGACGAGCTGGTGGCCGAGCCTTGGGAGTAAGCGGGGCTTAGTGGCCCTTTTTGGGATAAAGGCCTAAGCCGAGCCTAATGGGCCTAAAGACCTTTTGGAACGGGGGAGTTTGGGCCTAAGGCCAAAACCTTTGGAAATGGGCGAGCGTCGGGAAGATGGGGCTTAAGGCGCGCATAAGGCCAAAAAGCCATTTTTGGAATTGGCGAGCGTCGGGAAGAGGGGGCTTAGGGCGCGCATAAGGCCAAAAGGCTCTTTGGAAAGGGGCGAGCGTCGGGAGAGGGCGTTTAAGGCGCGCGTTTAAGCGCGCGCCTTAAGAAGCATTTAATAGTTACTGGTCAATAGTAATTTATATTTAACGATAGGCTGTATTTATTTAATTATTTTATCTAAAAATGAATGGCATTATATGGTACGTAAAGAACGATGTTTTAGCCGTTTAACCTTTGTAAATATGGTATAAAGATTAGATTAAATTGCCTAAAAGATTCTTAAAGCTATATATAGTGGTTTAAAGAATTAATTAAGCGATGATTGGCCACTTTAAGATTTTATTAGTCGCTATTTAGCGGCCAAAAGGCTAAAGCAAAACGGCTCTTAGTAGACCGCCATTCGTTAACTTTACCAGCTTGCAAAGGAGAAAGCCATGAACGAGGTTTTAAAGGCATTAAAGGAAAGGCGCAGCGTCCGCGATTTTACCGACGAGGACGTGAGCGAGGAGGATCTGAAAACCATTCTAGAAACCGCCGCTTACGCGCCCACGGCCAGAAACAGCCAGGCTTGGCACGCCACGGCGGTCCGGGGCTTGGACAAGATCGCCGTCTTAAACGAGGCCGTCAAAAAGGCCAACCAGAAGCCGGGCTACGAGCGTTACAAGGAACTGGCGGCCACGGCCAGCTATTCCATTAACTTTCGGCAAGCCCCAGTCTTTATCCTGGTGGGGGTCGACCGCGAAAAGTCGGTCTGCCAGTCCGAAGACGGGGCCCTAGTCATCGGCTACATCCTCCTGGCCGCCCACTCCTTGGGCCTAGGGGCCTGCTGGATTAACCAGCTGGGCGTAATCACCGACGAGCCGGAGTTTCGAGAGAGCTTAAACGGCTTAGGCTTTCCGCCAAGCCACCGGATAATCGGCTGCGTGGCCTTAGGCCACCGGAAGAAATTGCCACCCGTCCCGACTCGCCGCCTGGATCATTACAATATCGTGGCCTAAATCGTAAAGGCCGGTTGGCCAAAAGCGGCGAGGACGACCCTTAGCCTAAGGCCGGCGGGGCTCTGGCCGCTTTTGGCCGAGCCAGTTTTTGGTCGGGCCAGCTTTTGGCCGGGCCAGTTTTTTGGCCGAACGCGAGCCCCGTTGGCCTAAAACCTTAAAGGCGCCTTTTCTCGCCAAGGCCAAACCAGAAGATCTTAAAGATCCTGGTAAGCTTACGGAAGGCTCTGGCCGCAAGGTTTAGGGCCCAAAGCCTTCCGTCGGCCTTAAGACCTTTTTAGGCGAAGGCGAGCCTTCGCCTAAAAAGCGGCCCTCGGCCGCAAGGGGTCAAAAAAGGCCTTTGATCGCGTGGGTCGCGCCTAAGCGTCGGATTGGATCCGTGATAAAAAAATTAGCTATGGCAATAAAAAAAAAGCTGATATAGTGTTAATCAATTAGAGAATATTGGAGCTCTCAAGTTTATGTTGGATTTACGGTTCGTCAGAGATAGGCTGGATTTAGTCGAGGCTGCCTTAAAAAACCGAGGCTTAGACGCGGGGGTCATAGCCCGTTTCGAGGGGCTGGACCAGGAAAGAAGAAGCCTTCTTAAGGAAATAGAGGAGCGAAAAGCCGAAAGAAATCGGGCCAACGACCAGATTAGCTTAAGGAAAAAAGAAAAAACCCCGGCCGACGACCTGATTGACGCGGTCCGCGAGGTCTCCGCCTGGATTAAGGCGGCCGAGCCGCGCTTAAACGAAGTCGAGGCCTTAGAGCGCGAGCTTCTGGCCGCCATCCCCAATCTCCCCGACGAGTCGGTTCCGGTGGGCGACGAGACGGCTAACCTTGAGGTTCGGCGGGTCGGCCAGATCCCTAACTTCGGCTTTGCCCCTCAAAACCACTGGGAGCTCGGCGAGTCCTTGGGGGTCCTGGATTTTCCCCGGGCCGTCAAAATTTCCGGCAGCCGCTTCGCGGTCCTGACCGGCCCCGGGGCCGCCCTGACCCGGGCCCTCATTAACTTCATGGTCGAGCTACATGTAAAGGAGCATGGCTACTTGGAGGTCTGGCCGCCCGCTTTAATCAACTCCCAGTCCCTTTACGCCACCGGCCAGTTGCCTAAGTTCGCGGAGGAGAGCTTTAAGGTCGAGGGCCGCGACCTGTGGCTGTCGCCCACCGCCGAGGTCCCCTTAACCAACCTCTTAAGGGACGAGATTCTGGCCGACGAGGACTTGCCCATCTCATACGTCGCCTACGCCCCTTGCTTCCGGGCTGAGGCCGGAGCGGCCGGCCGCGACACCCGGGGCCTAATTCGCATGCATCAGTTCGATAAGGTCGAGCTGGTCAAGTTCACTCGGCCCGAGGACTCCTTCGCCGCCCTAGAGGCCTTGACCGGCCACGCCGAGGAGGTCCTTAAGCGCTTAGAGCTCCCCTACCGGACGGTCCTTCTGTCCACCGGGGACATGGGGTTCTCCTCGGCCAAGACCTACGACCTAGAGGTTTGGCTGCCCGGGCCCGGGGTTTACCGGGAGATCTCCTCTTGCTCTTGCTTTACCGACTTTCAGGCCCGCCGGGCCGGGATCCGCTTCAAAAGGCGTAAAGGAGGCAAGACCGAGTTCGTCCACACCTTAAACGGCTCCGGCCTGGCCGTGGGCCGGACTTTGGCCGCCATCCTCGAAAACTACCAAAGGGAGGACGGCTCGATAGAAATCCCTAAAGCCCTCCGGCCGGGCTTAGGCGGGCTAGAGGCCATTAAGCGGCCATGAAAGGAAACCAGGCGACTAAAAAATCAATAGGGCTTGCGGCCATAGATGAAGGCCGGCGGCCAGCTTTAAAGCTCTTGGCCCAGCGGTTAGGGCCTAAGCCAGAGCCGGTCGCCGCAAACCCACAGCTAAAGCTTTCGGCGGCGAGCCAAAAGCCGGCGAGCCAAAAGCCATCGAGCCTAGAGCCGGCGGGCCTAAAGCCGGCGAGCCTAAAGCCGGCGAGCCTAGAGCCAGCTAGCCCGAGCCTTAAGCCAGAGCTTCAAGGAGATGGCCCTAAGCCGGCGAGCCTAAGGCCAGCTAGCCCGAGCCTTAAGCCCGAGCCTCAAGGGGATGGCCAGAAGCCTGCGGCCTTGGGCCTTAAGCCAGAGCCTCAAGGAGATGGCCCTAAGCCCGCGACCTTGGGCCTCGGCCCGGAAGCCTTAAGGGCCTCGGCGGCCGCGGCCGTCGCGGCGGCGGCCTTGGGTCGGGCCTCTTTGGCCTTCGGGACCGAGGCGAGGGCCTCGTTCCCGCCCCTTAAAGGGCCCGAGCCTAACGCTAGTTTAGGCCCTCTGGGGCTAGGCCCAGAGCCGGCGGTGAGGCTCGAAAATGGTTCCGACCAGGGCTTTGACCAAGAGCAAGAGGCTGGCGAGGCCGTCTTGGCGGTCCGGCCTTCCGTCGTCGTCGTTGGGCTAGCTTTATTGGCCAGTCTTTTCGCCTATTGGCTGGGCAAAAGCTTTGACTTTAAGGCCGCCCCTTACCCTTTAGCCCCGCCCCTGGCCGTGGTTGGCCCCGCGGCGGCTGGCGGCCAGGCCCTTAGCCAGGCCGAGGGCCAAAAGGGCGCGGCGGGGCCGGCCAAGCTAGTGGCCCCTTTAGGCAAAGGGGCCTTGGCCGAGCTCATTGGCGACCGGCCTTTGGACATGGCTGAAGGTAGGTTTTTGGCCTTCGCGGGCGCGGACGGCCAAGCCCTCTTCGCCGAGACCACCTTGGATCTGGATCTCCAGGCCAAGGCCTTCCAGTGGCTTAAAAAAACTAGGGCCAAAAGGGCGGCCTTAGTGGTCATGGACCCTTTGGACGGGGAGATCTTGGCCCTGGCCGGCTACCGGGGCGACGGCCAGTCGGGCAACGCCGCCTTAGCCGAGACCTTCCCGGCGGCTAGCCTATTTAAGATAGTCACCGCGGCCGCGGCCTTGGAGAAGACCGACTACGAGGCCGAGTCGCCCTTGGCTTACGACGGGGGCAAGCACACCTTGCGCAAGGGTAACGTCGACAAGGCCCCGGAGGAGGGGCGGTGGCGGACCACCTTAAAAGAAGGGTTCGCCGAGAGCAACAACGGGGTCTTCGGAAAGATAGGGGCCTATGGCCTTAAACCCGGGGAGCTGGCCGAATACGCGAGGCGCTTTTACTTTAACCGGCCATTTGAGTTCGAGCTGCCGGTGGCGGCCTCCTTTTTCGAGGAGAGTCCGGAGAGCGAGCCTTTTCGCTTGGCCGAGCTGGCCTCCGGCTACAACCGCGAGACCAAGATTGGTCCCCTCCACGGGGCCATGCTGGCGGCGGCCGTGGTCGGGGGCGGGGCCTTGGCCGAGCCGACCCTGGCCCGGGAGGTCTTCGATCTGGACAACAACGTCTACTACGAGTCTAAGCCCAAAGCCCTGGCCCGGGTCGTCAGCGAAGACACGGCCAAACAGCTCTCCGAGTTGATGGAGGCGGCGGTGACCAACGGGACGGGGCGGCGGCATTTCGCCGACGCGGGGGAACACCCCCTTCTCTCCGGCTTGGTCATTGGCGGGAAAACCGGAACCATGAACGACGAGGAAGGGGCCCGGGTCGAGTGGTTCGTGGCCTACTCCTATTGGCCGGAGGCGGGTTCGGGCCCGGCCTGGCCTTTAGCCATGGCCGCGGTGGTGGCCTCGGACGGCAAGGCCCAGGTCGATAGCCAAGAACTGGTGAGAAGGGCCTTAATCGCTTACTACCAGCCGCTTTTGGACGGGAGCGCCAAGGTTTATAGGTAAAGCTATAATTAGGCTCTAAGGAAGGTGACGCATGAACGCGTTCGGCAGCGAGTTGACGTTTTGGTTCGCGGTGGGGTTCGTCTTTTTGGTCTTGGAGATGGCGACCCCGGGCGTGGTTTTCGTCTTTTTCGGCGCGGGGGCCTGGCTGGTCATGGGCCTATTGTTTTTAGTCGATTTCAGCCCGGTTCTCCAGTTTTCGATCTTCATCGTCGCCTCGGTGGCCTTCATCCTGATTTTCCGAAAGCACCTTAAAGCCGTCCTTTACAAGACCCGGGCCCAAAGGAAGGTCGACAGCCTCTCCGAGCGGATGGTGGCCAACAACTACCTCGGCCGGGAGGTGGAGGTCGTCTCGGACATTAACCCCGGCAACCCTGGGCTAATCGAGCTGAACGGCACCAACTGGACGGCCAAGTGCGACGTCGCCTTGACCGTGGGCCAAAGGGCCCGGATCGTGGAAGTCTCAGGTCTCGTCGTCATGGTGGAAAAACTGTAGCGATTTTTTCCGCTTAAACCCGCCAAAGCGGGGCCTAAGGTCACTGCCCATAGGCCCTAAACGATCATGAAGCGTTGGCTTCGCCCCAGGACATGAAACAACGGAATGTGGCGCTATAGCGATTGTCCAGACACAAAGCCTTGATAAAAAAAATTGTTGTTTCACGGTAAAATTGGGAAGGCCCATAAAAAAGGCCTGGCCCCAAACAGCCAAGTC
>JAITIH010000158.1 GCA_031279525.1 Deltaproteobacteria bacterium
CCATCACCCTCATGGGCTCGCTCCCGGCCCTAAAGGCCCTTTTAAGCCTAAAGCCCACCGAGGTGTTGCACGGCCGGTAAAGAACGCCCTAGCTCGGCCGGCCTAACCGGTTGGCCTAACCGGTCGGCCTAACCGGTCGGCCAATCTGGACGGCCTAACCGGTCGGCCTCTCCGATCGGCCAATCTGGTCGGTCTAACGGTTGGCCTCTCCGGCCGGCCAAAAAAGACGGCCTTTAGGGCCACAATAAACGAAAGGCCCGCCCAAAAGTTAAGCGGGCGCCCAAAAAAAATCATGATTACCAATCGCTCTTTCATGCTTCGCCTAGCCCTTTATTCCCTCCTAAGGCGGCGGTCTCGGCTTTTGGCCGCTTTAGTCGGGGTGGCCTTAGGGGCGGTGGTTCTTTTAGGCATGATCACCCTTTGCCACGACTTGCCTAAGCAGTTTCGCGACGAGTTTCGGGCCTACGGGGCTAACTTGGCCCTGGCCGGCTTGGGGGCCGAGCGGCTGTCCTTGGCGGATCTGGCCAAAGCCAAAGCCCTTTTGCCCCCAGACAAGCTGGTGGGGCTAGCCCCGTTTCGCTACGAAAGCGTGCGGAACCGCCTTAGGCCCTACGTGGCCGTGGGGACGGACTTTAGCGAGGCCCGGAAAACCTCGCCCTTTTGGCGGGTGACCGGCGAATGGCCCGACGAGCCGGGCGAGCTTTTGGTCGGGGCGGACATCGCCTTAAACACCGATTTAAAGGAGGGCTCTTTCGCCACCATAGACGGCCGCAATAGCCGCCAGTCCCGCTACGCCAAGGATTTTCGGGTGGTCGGGACTTTGGCCACCGGCGGGGTGGAGGACGGCTTCCTTTTCATGGCTTTGGCCGACATGGAGGCCATGACCGGCGAAGGCGAGGTGGCCGACTTGGCCGAGGCCAGCCTGACCCTTAAAGCTAATGACTTAAAAGCCGCGGCCGCCCTCATCCGAGAAAAAGTCCCCAAAGTGGAGGCTCGCCTGGTCTCTCGGGTCGCCGACTCGGAGGCCAACGCCCTGGCTAAGCTAACCTACCTCGTTTACTTAGTCACCGCCGTCGTCTTGGGCTTGACCATGATCTGCGTGGCCACCACCATGATGACCGTGGTCTTGGAGCGGCGGCGAGAGATAGGCTTAAAAAAGGCTTTGGGCGCGGAAAACTGGCGGGTTGGCCGGGAGTTTTTTTTCGAGGGGGCTTTGATCGGGCTTTTTGGCGGCTTTTTAGGCTCCCTAGGCGGCTTGGCCTTTGCCCGGGCGGTGGCCCAAAGCGTTTTTGGCCGAGCCCTTTTCCCCCATCTTTATTTGATTCCTCTGACCATGGCGGTCATGACGGCGGTGACCATAGTGGCCTGCCGGGCCCCGGTCAGGCGGGCGGCGGCCGTGGAGCCGGCCCTGGTTTTAAAAGGCGAATAGTCGAGCGAGAGGAGCGGCATGGAACTCATTTTAGAAATAAAGGAGGTCTCCAAGATCTACGGGTCGGTCGTGGCCCTAAATAACTTGACCTTAAACGTGCCCCAGGGCCAGTGGCTGGCCATCATGGGGCCAAGCGGCTCGGGAAAAACCACCCTCATGAACATCGTCGGTTGTCTGGATTCCCCGACCGAGGGTCAAGTGACATTGGACGGCCTAAACCTAGGGACCTTGTCCCTCGCGGGGCTGACGGCCATCCGCCGAGAGTCCATTGGGCTCATTTTCCAAGAGTTCCACCTCATTTCTTACCTGACCGCCCTGGAAAACGTTATGGTGGCCCAGTACTACCACAGCCTGGTCGACGAGGGCGAGGCCTTAGAGGCTCTGGCCCGGGTCGGCCTGCGGGACCGGGCCAAACACCTGCCCAAGCAGTTGTCCGGCGGGGAGCAGCAAAGGGTCTGCGTGGCCCGAGCCCTCATTAACCACCCGAAGCTAATCCTGGCCGACGAGCCGACCGGCAACCTAGACGAGACTAATGAGCGGCTAGTCATGGACATCCTCCACGGGTTGCACGACCAGGGCAGCTCGATCGTCGTGGTGACCCACGCCCAGGAAGTGGCGGCCCACGCCGAAAGGGTCATCTATTTAGAGCATGGTCGCCTGGTCCGGGACAGTCAGAACGACTCCTTGTCAGAAGAGGACGCCCGAAAAGAACCGGGCCAGGCCGACGTTAGGGTCGTCTAAAAACGAACCGGCTAAGCTTTAGCTAACGTTTTTGGCTTTTTCTCGAACCTTTTGCCCTTAGGGCCGGTCGCAAGGGCGCATTCCGTAAATCCCGCCTAACAAGAGTCGCTAAGGGCCGGCGACGGCCGGGAGGGGCTTTTTAGGGCTTGCTAATAAGGCCCAAAAGACTATTGTTTTTAAGGACTTGCCAAAGCGGCTTAGGGCGGGTCTTTTTTTTTGGCGATGTCGCGGAACGCGGGGCTTAAGTTTTGGCCACTTTTGGGGCCATTTTAGGTAACTTACCGATTTTTATCGTTTTATTTGAGAGGCGTCAATAAAGACTATAAAAATCAGTATGTTAAAAAACCATAAAAACCTCCCCGCCCTAGGCGGCGGAAAAGGGGGTTTTAACAATGTCAGAGGCTAAATGGGAGGGCTAAGAAGTTTAATAACGATAAAAATATTTATTTAGCATAAAATTATAAAAATATAAATTATAGATTATAAATAAAGATGCTAGATAAATTAATTATTTTTAGCAAATTAATTTATATAGCAGCATTTATATCTTAATGTACATCTTAATATATATCTTAAGCTGCATCTAATTTATATCTTAATTTGTATAAAAAAACATATGTTTTGATTTTTTAACCCCGCCTAAAAAAACCTCCCCCAAAATTTCCCTGACCGCTCTCGCTAAACCTAAGCTTCTCCCACCGTCGTTTTTCGCCCTGGCGCCTTAGCCATTTTTCGGTAACGTCGCGGGAGTCAAATCTTCGCTCCTTAAAGACTTAGGCTAAAACTCCCTGGTCAACGAGCCGGGGTCGGGTTCCCCAAGGGGCCTGGCCCTTTTTGGCCTCAACCAGGAAAAGCCTTAGGACCTATTTTTTGGAATTTCTCCCCATAGGGGATCGCCTAAAGGGAACGTAGACTTGGCCCATTAAGCTTTTTAAGTCGACGCCGCCGGCTTCGCAAAAAGTCCGGAAAATGAAAACCAGGCAAATAACCTCTTGAAATTATTAAAAGATTTTTCCAATGATTACCGAAAACAGGGGTTTTTGCGAGACCATCAATACTCAAAGGTTTTAAGAAACGTTTTTAGCTCGTTGCGCCAGACCCGGTAAGCCTTTTTGGTCAGGTGCACTCCGTCGTCGGTGAAATCGTCGGGCAGCTCTTGCTCGGGGTCGGCCATGGGCGCGTAAAGATCTAAAAAGGTAACGCGGGGAACCTCAATGGACTTGATGGCCCGGGCCATCAGCTCGTTGGTCCTTCTGACCTTGGCGGTGGTCAAGGGAATTCCGACCCAAGGAAGTTTCGACTCCCGGATCGGGACCAGGGAGCAGACGACTAATTTGGCCTTAGGCGCCCGCTCGGCGATTCCTCGCCAGAGCCGGCGGTGCAACCTGACCAGCTCCTGGGGCTCGCGGCCTTGGCTTAGGTCGTTGATCCCCACTTGTAGAAATATTAAATCCGGGTTGGTCTGGGCCACCAGGCCCAGGCGGAAATAAACGCCCATGGTCGTGTCGCCGGAAAGGCCAAAGTTGATCGCCTCGACCCCCTTGTCCAGGTCGGTCCAGCGATGGCCCTCTGTTAAGCTGTCGCCTAAAAGCGCGATGGTTTTTTTGCTCATGGTCGAACGCCCTCAGCTTTAGTGGATCGCCTCTAGCCTGACTGAGGCTTCTATTTGGCGGCTAACGCGAGCTTTATCGGTAATATTAATTAATTTCAAAGGATTGTCAAAAATATCTCGCTTAAGGCCAATAGCCCAAAAATAATCCGACGAGCGCTCCCACCGCCCCCGCCAAAGGCTAGCTTTTTTGAGCCCGTCTTTAAGCCGTTACACATAAAAGCCTTAAGGCCTAACGGCGAGTCCTTTAGGCTAGCTCAAACGACGTTTTATCCCTAAAAAAATGGCCTTCCCCTTGGCGACGCCGGGCGAGGTTGGCCCTTTAAGCCATCTTAGGCCTAAAAACTCGGTATCCATCGGCCATTGTCACCATCGGCCATTCGTCCCCTTAGGTCGTCGTCGCCTTGACAAGATGGCGACTGGATAATAGATTACGAATATAGGCGACAATTGCGATAGCGTATTTTTTCATTAAATTTAATTTACGCGTTTTGGCGAAAATTAGTTAAATGTCTTTATTAACAGTTTCGCCTAAATCATCATCGACGTTTTATATATTAATTTTTATAAGGCGACGAATTGGCCCGAAAAATGGTTTTATCGTTAAGGTCCGTTAATTCCAATCCTATCGCGCTCAAGGGCGAGGCCCTCGGCCCTGGGTCCGAAAGGGCCGGGGCTGGGGCTTTGGAAGTCGACCTGGAAAAAAGCTACGGCGATTTTCGGCTTAAGGCGACCTTCGCCCTGGCCGGGCCGGGGGTGACGGTGGTCTTTTGGCCTTCCGGGGCCGGGAAAACCACTCTCCTAAGCCTTCTGGCGGGCCTGGCCAAGCCGGATAGGGGCTTTATTCGCCACCAAGGCCGGACCCTTTACGACTCGGCTAAGAAAATCTTCGTGGCCCCGGAAAAAAGAAATTTTTCCTACGTTTTTCAAAGGGCTCTCCTTTTTACCCATTTTTCGGTCAAAACCAACCTTCTTTTCGCCGCCAAATTCGGCGGGCGGCCCTTGGAGCCCGGGGCCTTCGCCCGGGCCGTGGGGCTTTTGGGCTTAGAGGAGCTTTTAAGTCGCCAGCCGCGCAGTCTGTCCGGCGGGGAAGCCCAAAGGGTGGCCATTGGCCGGGCCCTTTTGGCCCAGGGCGACCTTTTGATCATGGACGAACCCCTGTCGTCTTTGGACCGGGAAAGAAAAGACGAGCTCTTAGCCTATATCGTCCAGATTCCTGAGCGGTTCGGCGCGCCCATCGTATACGTCACCCACGCCGAGGACGAGCTTAGGCTCCTGGCCGACCGGGTTTTGACGGTCGAGCGGGGCCAGTGCCAACTTAAGACGCGGGCGGAGTTCGAGCTGGGTTGGGGCCAACTGAAAGGCGGGCCGGGCCTAAGCGGGGTTGGGGCCAACTAAAAAGTTGGCCGGGATTTTTAGGGAAAAGGCGAGGGCGTTGAGGATGGGGCCTTGTGGTCGCAAAAAGGTCTGGAATTGGCCAAGGGGCCTGGGCCGCCGGCGACGTAATGGGCCGGCTTAAGCGAACGCGGCATAGCGTTAACGGCGAGGAGAGGTTATGGCCAGGATCTTTAAGCTTTTATTTTTCTTACTGACGCTTTCCTTTTTGGCGGGCCCGGTTTGGGCCCAGAACCCGCCCGCGGTGACCACCGGGGCTGGCTATAAGTCCATGCTTGAGGCCCTGGTCAAGGCCTTTCGGGAGGGCGGCGGCCAGATCGAGGAGATGTACGGGGGCCACATTGGCCAGATGGTGGCCCAGATCGCCCAAGGCAGCGGGGCCACCATGGTCGTCTCCGACCAGGCGACCTTAGAGGCGGTGGCCGGGGACGTCCAGTTCGAGAACTTTAACGTTTTAGGCGACACGGTCCTGGTCTTGGCCTATCGCAAAGGCCTTAGCCTTAAGAAACCCGAGGATCTTTTGGGCCAGGAGATCAAGCGCGTGGCCCAGCCCGACCCCAAAGGGGCCATTTACGGCCGGGCGGCCGCGGCCTTTCTGAAGTCGTCGGGCTTAGGCGAGCGTCTTGGGGATAAAGTCATGGCCGTCGAGTCGGCGCCCCAAGTCATTTCTTACGTCATCGCCGGCGAGGTCGACGCGGGCTTCGTGAACCGGGCCGTCCTTAAGGCCGCGGGCGACAAAATAGGGGGGTCTTTGGAAATCCCCGACGGCTACCCGCCCATTAGGATGGTCTTGGCCGTGGTGAAGGGCCAGGGCGACGATCCGGGAACCAAGGCTTTCGTTGAGT
>JAITIH010000169.1 GCA_031279525.1 Deltaproteobacteria bacterium
AGGCGGCCTAATGGCCGTTGGCAAGGATCAAGTGGAAGCGGGGCTGTCCCTTGGGCTTAGTCGCTTCCAGCTGTTCCGCTACGTCAAAGCGCCCCAGGCCTTGGCCGTGGCCATTCCGACCATCAGCGCCACGGTAATTTTCTTGATGAAAGAAACCTCGGTCTTCAGCATCGTCGCCTTAGCCGATCTAATGTACGTGGCCAAGGATCTCTTAAAGGAAGGCCACAGCGGCGAGTCGAACCTTATGCTCGTCGTCGCTTACTTAACGATAATTCTGCCCGTCTCGCTCTTTTTCGCCTGGCTGGAGAGGAGGTTGCGCTTTGCTGGATTCGGCGCTTAGCGTTTTCAGGATGGGCCGCAACATGGCCCGCCTGATGGAGGGATTGGGCGTCACGCTAGAGATTTCCCTTTTGGCCGTGGCTTTGTCCATTCTTCTTGGGGTTCCGATTGGCCTTTTGATGGCTAGCCGGAGTCTTTTGGCCAAAAGATCTTTACGCTTATACCTGGAATTCATCAGGGTTATGCCTATATTAGTTCTTTTATTTCTTTTTTACTATACTATTAGTAAATTTTGGAACGTTAACCTTTCGGCCATGACCGTTTCCATTTTGGTTTTCACCCTCTGGGGAACGGCGGAGATGGGCGACTTGGTGCGAGGGGCGGTGACCTCGCTGTCCCGCCACCAGTGGGATAGCGGCCGGGCTTTGGGCCTTAGCGAAACCCAAGTCAGCTTTTACGTGGTCATCCCCCAGGCCGCCCGACGCCTTTTGCCTGGGGTCATTAACCTGACCACGCGCATGATTAAGACCACGCCTTTCGTTTACTTCATTAACCTGCCTGACCTCATGAAGGTCGGCCAGCAAGTCGTGGAGGTCTCGGGTTTTAGGAATCCTTTAGCCTCGGTTTGGGTTTACGGTTTCATCTTTTTAATTTATTTCGTAATTTGTTATCCTATCTCCGTCTTATCGCGGCGCTTAGAGCGTCGTTGGCATAACTAACGTGGCGAAAGGGTAATTCATGCTGATTGGCCAGGAAGTCCTTAGAATAATGGATCTGGAAAAAAGCTTCGGTCAAAGGGTCGTGTTGAAAAAACTGACCTTGACCGTGCGCCAGGGCGAGGTCTTAGTCGTCGTCGGCCCATCCGGCTGCGGCAAAAGCACCCTTTTAAGGTGCTTAAACGGCCTAGAGCCGGTTAACGGTGGACAAATCGTCTTCGGCGGCCAGTACCTAACCGATCCCCAGACCAACTGGAGCCAGATTCGCCAGCGCGTGGGCATGGTTTTCCAAAATTACGAGCTCTGTCCCCACTTAACCGCCCTAGAAAACGTTCTCCTAGGTCCGGTTAAAGTCCAAAAACGAAAAAAAACGGAGGCCATGGCCAAAGCCGAGCACTGGCTAACCCGGGTCGATTTGTGGGATCGCCGCGACTCTTACCCCCGGCAGCTGTCCGGCGGCCAGAAACAGCGAGTGGCCATCGTCAGAGCTCTGGCCATGGATCCGGAGATCATGCTTTTCGACGAGGTCACGGCTTCTTTGGACCCGGAGATGGTCAGGGAAGTTTTGGACGTCATTTTAAACCTGGCCAAAGAGGGGCTCACCATGATCGTCGTGACCCACGAGATGGCCTTCGCCAGAGCCGTGGCCGATCGGATCATCTTTATGGACGATGGCCGCATAGTCGAGGACTCGGCCCCGGAGGCCTTTTTTAGGGCCCCGGCCACTGAGCGGGCCAGACGATTTTTAAACGTCTTCCATTACGACGACATCCACGCGCCCAACCCCGCCAAAGCCGAGCCCTCGAAAGACGCGAACGCCACCAAAGCCGAGCCCTCTAAAGACGCGAACGCCAAAGCCGAGCCCTCGAAAGACGCGGCTAAAGACGCGGCTGAGGGCCTCGGCCCCGCCAAAGGCGGCGGCGCGCCTTGAGGCCAGCCAAAAAAGCCGACCTTTTAGCGTTTTTTGGCCCCGCCGCTCGCCTAAAAAATAGGCCCATTGCTCCCATTTAGGCCCGCGGAAATTCCCATTTTGGAGAAAAATTGGCTAGTCTCGCTTACCGCAGCCCCACCTATTACGAGCTTTCGGCCCCGCCGGAGTTGGACTGGCGCCCTTATAGGCCCGCCTCCTACCTGGCCTACCGCTTAGAGTGGGATCGCCGGGGGGCCATGGGCGACCCAGGCGACTTTCCACTCCACCTTGACCTCGACGCCACCAATAGGTGCAATTTACGTTGCCCCATGTGTCCTCGGACTTATTACTTAGACGAGGGCGACTTCGCCTGGGCCCCTAACGGCCTAGGGGACTTGGATTTCGATCTTTACGTAAGGCTAATTGAGGAAGGGGCCAAAAATGGCCTTAAATCCGTTAAGCTTAATTTTTTGGGCGAGCCCCTTTTATGCGCGCGCCTACCGGAGATGGTGGCCTTAGCCGCGAAAGCCGGGCTCTGGGTCATGCTGAACACCAACGCCGTGGCCTTAACCGAAAGCTTAGGCCGTAAGCTTCTTTTGGCCGGGCTTACGGACGTCTTTTTTTCCTTCGACTCCCCCTACCCAAAAGAGTACGAGGCCATTCGGGTCGGGGCCAAATACGACAAAGTTCTTGGGAACATCGCCAGCTTTATGGAGGCCAAAGAGGCTTTAGACAAAAAAGCCGTCCAGACCCGAGCCAGCATGGTCCTGCCCGAGAACCCAAAAGGGCGCGAGGAAATTAAGGCCGATTACGCGCGGCTTTTTAGGGATCTAAAGGTGGCCGAGATAGGCTTTGGCCTCCCCACGGTCATGGGACGCGACTACGAGAGCCTCAATCCCGCGACCTTTCGCTGCCCAGATCTTTTCCGGCGCCTTTTCGTCTTCCAAGACGGGGTGTACGGGCCCTGCTGCGGCGACTGGTCGCGCCAAATTCCTCTCGGCGGGGCCGCTGACGGGCGTTCTTTAAAAGAAGTTTGGCATGGCCCCGAGCACATGGCCCTTAGAAAAACCCATCTTAGCGGGGCTTACCGAGACGTTCCGGCTTGCCGGGGCTGTAGCGTCCCTTATCTATCCACCGTGGAGGCGTAAGGCCGTGATCCACATTAATTACGTCGCCGCCTGGTCGACTTTGGCCTTAGGCCTTGCGACATGGCCCCGCGCCGAAGCCTAACCCGGCCCGCTCGCCTAGGGCCTTTGACCATTGGCGGCGGAGCCCCGGTGGTCGTCCAGACCATGGGCAACGCCGACCCTTTGGATCCCGAGGCCATCTTAGCCCAGATAGGGCGCCTGACGGCCCGAGGGGCCGAGCTCGTCCGCCTGGCCGTGCCCAACGAGGCGGCGGCTAGGGTTCTGGCCGAAGTTACGCCCCACTCTCCGGTCCCTTTGGTGGCCGACGTTCATTTCGATTGGCGCTTAGCCCTATGGTCTTTGAAGGCCAAGGCGGCCGGGCTAAGGCTTAACCCCGGCAACATCAGAGATCCGGAGAAAATTAAAAAGGTGGCCGAGGCGGCTATGGCCAACGGGGCGGCCATCCGGGTTGGAGTCAACGCCGGCTCCTTGGATCCCGAGGTCTTGGCCCGTTACGGCCATACCCCGGAAGCCATGGTCCAGTCGGCCTTAAAAGAGATAGCCGTTTTAGAGGCCGTGGGTTTCACGAATATCGTCGTATCGCTTAAGGCCTCCGAGGTGAGGCTAACCGTGGAGGCCGCGCGCCTGATGGCCAGGCGCTCCGACTACCCCCAGCATCTGGGCGTAACCGAGGCCGGGGATTTGGAGTCGGGAGTCGTCAAATCCGCGGTGGGTTTAGGGCTATTGCTTTACGAGGGTTTAGGCGACACCATTCGCGTTTCCCTCACCGGCCCCCCGGAGGCCGAGGTGGATTGCGCCTATGAGATTTTAAAATCCTTAGGCTTAAGGGTCCGCGGCCCTGAGTACATTTCTTGCCCCACCTGCGGCCGCTGCCGAATCGATCTGGCCGCCCTTTTAAGAGACGTCAAAGAAAGGTTAAGCGATTTAAAGACCCCTTTAAAGATCGCGGTCATGGGTTGCGAGGTCAATGGGCCTGGGGAGGCCAAAAGGGCCGACTTGGGGGTGGCCGGCGGCCAGCGAAAGGGCGTCGTTTTTGAGAAAGGGCTCGTGGTCGGCCAATATCCCTTCGAGTCCTTGGCCGCGGTTTTAGAGGATAAAGCCAGGGTCCTGGCCGGCGAGCCAAAAACAATCCCTTAGCCAAAGCCTTCGGGGCCAAAAAGAGCCCCCTCGCCTTAGCCGGCCGGCCTTAAGGCCTAGGATTGGCGCCCCAAAATGGCCGTTAAGGGCCAAAAATAGTAAATATGACGGTCTCGCAAAAAGTCATGTTTTCGGGAATCGTTGGAAAAATCATTTGATTTCAAATTGTTATTTTCTTGTTTTCGTTTTCCGGACTTTTTCCAAACCATCGAAAATAGCCGTCCAGGGCCAAAAATAGTAAATATTAGTACTACAACGCTAGGGTTAAAAAAATTTTCCCCTCGACCGTCATCATGAAAATTTTTGGGGCTGTCCCTTAGGTCGGACATCGAAGGATCGCGTCGTTTGTTACCCGATTTGAGTGAGCCACGAACGCCGAGG
>JAITIH010000229.1 GCA_031279525.1 Deltaproteobacteria bacterium
GATCCCGTACTCTCGAAAGTGAACGATGGAGGCCACCAAGGCCGCCGAGGCCCCGCCCTCGGTCAG
The DNA here is from genome assembly GCA_031279525.1 of Deltaproteobacteria bacterium. Lineage (GTDB taxonomy): Bacteria > Desulfobacterota > Desulfarculia > Adiutricales > Adiutricaceae > JAIROO01. The sequence goes on from JAITIH010000229.1 coordinate 67, forward strand.
GGCCTCCCAGAGGTGGCGGGGCTCGCCGGCCCCGCCCGAGGCGATGACTGGGACCGAGACGGCTTCGGCCACCAGGCGGGTCACGGTCAGCTCGGAGCCGTCCTTGGTGCCGTCGGCGTCGCTGGAGTTCAGGCAGATTTCCCCCCCCCCCAGCCTTACGGCCTCTTGGGCCCAGGCCAGGGCGTCTAAGCCCGTGGCCGCGCGGCCGCCGTTGACGTACACCTCGTAGCCTGAAGGGCAAGTCGGGGCCGGGCTTTTTTTGGCGTCGAGCCCTAAGACCACGGCCTGGGAGCCAAAGGCCGACGCGGCTCGACCGATGAGGGCCGGGTCGCGGACGGCCGCGGAGTTAACGGAGACTTTCTCCGCCCCGGCCAAAAGGACGTCCCGCATCTGGGCCACCGTCGACAGGCCCCCGCCCACCGAAAAAGGGATGAAAATGGCCTCGGCCACCTTTTCCACGACCTTCAAAAAGATGCCTCGGCCCTCATGGGAGGCGGTAATGTCGTAAAAAACTATCTCGTCGGCCCCTTCCAGGTAGTAGCGGCGGGCCGCCTCCACCGGGTCGCCTAGGTTTTGGTTGTCGAGAAACTTGACCCCCTTGGTCAAAAGCCCGTCTCGCACGTCCAGGCAGGGGATCAACCTTTTACTGAGCATTTTTCGCCTTTTGGGCCAAAAGCCCCCTTAAAAGTGGGGGCCGCCCGTGAGGGGTAAAAGCCAATCGCTTAAAGCGGCCTTTGGCTAAAGGGTCGGGAGCGCGTTAGGCCGAAAAGCTCCCCCTAATGGGCTTTCCGGAGGGATGGAAATTTTTACGGGTTCGCGGCCTTTACGCAAAAGTCGTGAAAGTTCTTTAAGAGCCTAAGGCCCGGAGGGCCGCTTTTTTCCGGATGGAACTGGACGGCCCAGAGGCCATCGCGCCCGAAAAAGGAGGCGAACTCCCGGCCGTGCTCGGTCACCCCCAAGGTCAGGTCAGGTCGCGGGTCCGGGTAGTAGCTGTGGACGAAATAAAACTGGTCGCGGGGGCCTATCCCAGCCCACAAGGGGGAGGGAGCCAGAAGCCGGACCTCGTTCCAACCCATGTGGGGGACCCGGATGGGCCGGCCGTCGGCGTCCAAGGCCGTCGGATCGAAGCGGACGACCCGGCCGGGCAAAACGCCTAAAGTCTTGGCGTCGTTTTCCTCACTAGACTCCAGCATGATCTGACAGCCTAGGCAGATGCCTAAAAAAGGCCGGTTGGCCCGGGCCAGGCTCGCGATCTCTTGGCCTAGCCCGGTGGAGTTTAAGCGCTCCATGGCCTGGCCGGCCGCCCCGACCCCGGGAAAAATCACGCCAATGGCCTTCCTTAAGGCCTTAGGGTCGTCGGTCACCTGGGAAGGCGCTCCCAAAAAGCTTAGGGCCCGGCGCACGCTTGTTTGGTTGCCGGCTTGGTAGTCGACGATGGCGATCACTCTTTAGAGGCTCTCCTTAGGGGCCGACCGGCCTTCCTCGCCAACGGGCGGGGCGGGCCTTAAACGATTCGGGCGGCTTTAGGGCGTTCCTTTTAGGGCGATCGCCTTAAGGCCGTTTGGCTAAAAACTAGCTCGCTTGGAGCGGAGCGTCGTATCTTAATTTATTTTTAAAAATTTTTCCACCGACTAATTTAATTTTGGCCGGGTTTTTTAATTTAGTTTAATTTTTGCCGATATTCGACTGATTAATCAAATATTAGCCGTTTTTCAATGACAGTTTCTCTTTAACGACGTTTCCGCGGACTTTTGGTCAGGGGCGCCGCGGCCGGGCGGCCATTTCGCCTCAGGTTATTCCGTCCCGGGTTATTCCGCCCTAAGGTCAGGCCGCCTCCGAATCGGGCGGCTTTTCGGGCCCAAGGCCGGCCGAACCCGGCTCAGGCGGCCTTTCGGTTTCCGGGCCCGCCGCCGCCTTGGGCGGGGCCAGGGGCTGACGGCGTAAGCGCGGCCAGCCTATAAGGCCGATAAGGACCAACAGCGACAGCTGGGCCAGGCGGTTTAAGCCCTGGGCCAAGAGGGCCTGGGGCGGGTCGAAGCCAAGGGCCTTACCAGTCAAGACCGCGAAGGCCTCCACCACCCCCAAGCCGGCCGGGGTCAGGTTGACGATGGTGGAATGGATCTGGACGGTCGAGTAAAAAAGGGCTTGGCCAAACCCTAAGTCCACGCCGAAGGCCGTAAAGCATAGGCGGTTGGCCTGGGCCAAAACCAAAAAGAAAGCCGTTTGGTAGATGGCCAACCGCCACAAGACGCCCGGGTTGGCCCGAAAGGCGTCCCAGCCGTGGGCCAGGGCGGCCAGGCGTGGGCGGCGCCGGGCGAAGCTTAGGCGACCCACCCAGAAAATGGAGGACCAGCCCAAAAGGAAGGTTCCGCCGAAATAGGTCAAAAGAGGCCACTGGGCCTGGTCTGGGGCGGCGACCAAAAGCCCAAGGAAAGCCAATAAAGAGCCCGTCGACAAGGCCACGACGCTCACGACGAGGATTTGGGCGAAAAAGTCGGCCAAAGTCATCCGATAGCGGGTGGCCAGGTAGTAGGCCCTAAGGCCCGCGCCCCCCTTAAAGGGAATGAAATAGTTGGCCGCCATGGTCGACATATTTAAGGCCAAACCTTCCCAGGGGCCTAGGGGCACCCCTAAGGCCCGGATCCCTAAGCGGAGGATCTCGCTGTTGACGATCAAGGACAGGCCGACGCTGACGAAAACGGCCGCCCAAAGGCCAGCCCCAATGGGCTTGGCCAAAAGCAGGCGAAACTCCTCTAAGTGGCTTTTGACGTAGAGCCCGGCCAAAAGGGCCAGGGCCAG
>JAITIH010000243.1 GCA_031279525.1 Deltaproteobacteria bacterium
CAATTGGGCCAAAGAGACATTACGTTTTTTCTCGGTAAAAGATTAAAATATATATATTTATAATTTAAATATTCTAATTATTAAATTAAAATAGCTTAACAAATTTATAGAAATTTATAGTATTCTAAAATATTAATTCTAATTCATCAGAATAAATATTTATTAATAATTTATATAATTAAAATAATATTATTATATATTTTACTTGTTTAAAATTGTTATTTGATGATCTCGTAAAAACCCCTGTTTTCGGGAATCGTTGGAAAAGTCTTTTAATAATTTCAAGAGGTAATTTTTCTGGTTTTCATTTTCCGGACTTTTTGCGAAGCCATCTTATTTACGTTATTATCGCGATATTTTCCCAGAAGTTGCCCCCGCGAGCCCCTGGCTAAGCCTTTTTCCCAAATTTTCGCGGTTAAAGGCCTCCCTTAGGCCGCCCATTCGTCACAATAAGGCCCTTTGAGCTAATCTATTTTTTTTCCGGTTTCCCGCAAGCCGCCTCTGCGGGCCTTTTAAACCTTTTCCCTTGGCCAAAGCCAGTCAGGCCGCCCCGCCGGCCGGCCTCGCCAGCCTCAAGACTAAGCCTTCTTGGGCCAATCAGGCCCTCAAATTTCGCTATAATCAAGCGTTTATGCCCAATATTCCCAAGCCCGCCCAAAAGGTTCCTTTTCCTGGGAAGATTATCTTTTCACTTGGTTTTCCTTTACCTTATTAAAAAGGATTTTTGCCGGTCTATTTTTATTTAATCCATGGTTAACCAAAAGTTCTTGTCATAACTTTCAATTTATGTTAAATTCTATTGTTTAAATCGCTTAGGAGGGCTTGGCCCGAAAGGCGCCCATGGATTACGAAACTTTCTTCAAGCTCAACGATAGGCCGTTTAAAAACCCTCTGGAAGCCAAGTTCTACTTCCGGGTCCCCGCCTTTGACCGCTTGCTCCAGATCTTAGGCCAATTCCCCAGGCCGGACTTTTTGGTCTTAACGGGCCCAGAGGGGGTCGGCAAGAGCGCCCTTTTGCGGCGCTTGCCCTGGGCCTTAAGGGACCAGCTAATCGTGGCCCCCATCTTAAAGACGGGCCACCAGCTAGGGGACATCCTGCGCGACGCCTTGGTGGGCTTTGGCTTAGGCTTTAAGTGCTCGCCCCAGGTCCCGGAGGAGTCTTTGTTGGGCTTTTTCCATAACGCGGTCTCCGAATTCGTGGCCGGCGACTATAGCCTGGTTTTGGCCGCCGACGAGGCCGCCGCCCTCGCCGAGGACGACTTAAGCGACCTTCTTCGCCTATTGAGCCGAGAACCCCAATGGAAGGGCCGGGCCTCTTTGGTGACGACCGCCCGCCAAGGCTCCGGCTGGCCGGGCCCCAAATACCCCAGCGCCGCGGCCTTGGAGATCCCGCCTTTGACCTTGCCCCAGACCATGGAGTACGTCCGCCATCGGCTAAAATTGGCCGGGGCCAAGAAAGAAATTTTTTCCCAAGAGGCCCTAGTCGCCCTCCACAAGGCCAGCGGGGGCCTCCCCACGGCCATTAACGCCCTAGCCGAGCGGGCATTGTTGACGGCCTGGGCCTCGGGCAAGAAAGAGATCACCCCGGCCTTTTTGGCTCAGGCCAAGGCCAGCTTGGACCGTCCCTCAGAGGTTAACCCCCAAGGGGCCAAACGGGCCGCGGGGTATCGGCCCGAGCGCCAGAAAATCCGGTCCCTACCGGTCCGCCTGACCCTGGCCGCGACCATGGCCCTAGCCTTCGGCTTAGGCTTCGCTTTCTGGCCCAAAGCCGGCCAAGTTCTCGAAAACGCGGCCACCCCGCCCGCCTCCCAGGCCGCGACCGCCCCAACCGCCGCCTTGGCCGAGGCCCCCAAGGCCACCCCGGCGGCCGGCCCCGTCTTGCCCGGCCAGACGCCCAGCTTAGGGCTCCCGGCCCCGCCGCCGGCCCTTTTAAGCTTGCCACACAACGCCAACGCCTTGGTGGTGGACCAGAGCCTGGGCCAGGCCCGGCTGTGGCAGGGTCAACTGAAAAAATCCGGCCTTAAAGCCGAGTTGACGGCCCCGGAGCTGGCCGAGCCTGGCCTTTACCTGTTGGGCCGGCCCAAAAGCCGCCTGTCTTTGGTGTTTCAGTACCCCCCGGGCCGGGAAGTGCCGAAAGAGGTCGGCGAAAAGCTCTGGCGGCAGGTGGAGACCCTCTTGCCCCAGGACATTCTGCCCTTAATCGTGGCCGACAGCGATCTGTTGGTCCGGCCGGTCCCGCCTCAGGCCTTGGCCGCCTTAAAGGAAAAGCTAAAGGCCTGGACCACGGCCCAGGAGGTCAAGTTCACCGACGACTTGGCCCAGCTGTACTCGGACCCCTTCGTTTTTTACGAGCCCGGCCAAAAGCCCCAGACCATCGGCCGGGAGAATTTCCAGGTGGCCTTAGCCTCCGAGGCCAGGACTTCGGGCGACGTGAAGTTGGCCATCTCCGAACCTTTAATCGCCTTAGACCCGCGGAACCACAACCGGGCCTGGGCCATTTTTAGCCTAAGGTACGACTCGCGGCTGCGCCACGACCTGGGGCTTAGGACCTTGATTTTCGAAAAGAACCTTTTAGGGGACGACTGGCTAGTCAAAGCCGAGTTATGGATCCGGGAAAACAGCCTCCAGAGCTAAAAGCTAGGCGCCTAAGGCCCTTCGTCACCTGCTTTCTGATGGGGTTCACTTCCGGGGCCCCCTTGGCCGTCGTCTTAACGCTCCTTCAGGCCTGGCTTTCGGACGGCGGGGTCAGCTTAGCCATGATTGGCTTACTGTCCATGACTGGGTTGCCCTATAGCCTAAAGTTTCTTTGGTCGCCTTGGCTGGACTACTTGGCCCCTTTCGGCCGCCGCCGCCACAGCTGGCTGGCCTTGAGCCAGACGGCCCTATTCGCCTCGCTGTGGGCTTTATCCTGGGCTAACCCCCAGGATTTTCGGGTCGTCTTGCTCTTGGCCCTGGCCGTCAGCGTAGCCTCGGCCACCCAGGACATAGCCGTGGACGCCTACCGCCGCGAGGACTTGGCCGACGACGAGGTGACGGTGGGCTCGGCCATGTACATCTGGGGCTATCGCCTGGGCATGACGGCCATCTCCGGCGGGCTCTTAGCCTTGGCCGAGCCTTTGGGCTGGTCTAACGTCTTTAAGCTAGCCGCCTTTTTGATCCTTTTGGGGCCCATTACTTTGACCTTTAGCCCAGAGCCTAAGGTCGCCCCCCAAAAGCCGGCCACCTTGGCCGAGAGCGTGGCTAGGCCTTTAGCCGACTTTTTTTCCCGGAAAAGCCCCTGGCTAATTTTGGGCTTCGTTTTTTTTTACCGCTTCGGCGAGCAGTTCGTCTCCAGCATTAACACGGCTTTTTTCTTAAGCGTGGGCTACACCAAGCTGGAAATCGGCCTGGTGGTCAAGGCCTTTGGCCTGGCCTCCACCTTAGGCGGGGTGTCCTTGGCCGGCTACCTCATGCGCCGATGGGGCCTGGTCAGTTGCTTATGGCTTTTCGGCTGGCTGCAGATCTTTAACTGCGCCTGCCTAACCGCCCTGTGGGCTTTGCCGCCCCAGGTCGACTATTTGGCCGTTTTAATCAGCCTAGACCACCTTTCGGTGGGCGGCGGGTCGGCGGTCTTCGTGGCTTACTTGACCTCCCAGACTAGCTTAAGCCACTCGGCCACCCAATACGCCCTTTTGTCTAGCTTAATGGCCTTGCCCCGGAGCCTCCTGTCCACGCCCTCGGGGTTTTTGGCCGAAAGCTTAGGCTGGCCAATTTTTTACGGCCTGGGGGCCCTTTTCGCCCTCCCGGGCTTGTACCTTTTAAAACTTCTAATCGCTAAAGGGAGAGCGCCCCTGTTAACCCCGGAGGCCTAGCCATGGAAAAAGCCGCCGTCGCCCCTAAAGGGGAAGCCAAATTCCTGACCTTGATCGCCGGGCTTTTCGCCGGGTTCATCCTGATCTCCAACCTGGCCTCGACCCGCATCATTCAAGTTGGCTTCCTAACTTTCGACGCCGGGACCCTCATGTTTCCCCTAACCTACATCTTTGGGGATCTCTTGACCGAGGTCTACGGCTTCGCCAAAAGCCGCCAAATCATCTGGACCGGCTTTTTGACCCTGGTTTTGGCCACCCTTTGCCTGTACGGGGCCTCCCTTTTCCCGTCCGCCCCCGGCTGGAACGGCGACGAGGCCTGGTTCGCGGTCATGGGCCTGGTGCCTCGTCTGGCCTTGGCCTCGCTCGTGGCCTATCTGGTCGGGGAGTTCGCCAACTCCATGACTTTAGCCAAGATGAAAGCCAAGCGCCCTCAAACGGGCCCGGCCTGGCGCTTCGTGGCCTCCACCTTGGTGGGCCAGTTTTTCGACACCCTCCTTTTCGCCTCCATCGCCTTCTTAGGGGTCTTGGCCTCGGGGCAGTGGTGGGCTTTGGTGGGCTCCAACTTCATTTTTAAGGTGGGGGTGGAGATCGTTCTTTTGCCCCTAACTCTCTTCGTGGTCCGGAGAATCAAAAAGTCCG
>JAITIH010000264.1 GCA_031279525.1 Deltaproteobacteria bacterium
AGGGGTTTTTGCGAGACCATCATTTTTGGGAAAACGTTAGTCGGAGGCGAGAGGCGGCGGGCGAGAGAGCCTTAGTCGTTACTGGCGAACTCGGAGGTTAAAGATCCGGTCGGCTTTAAGAGGCCGTAAGGATCGGATTTGGCGGGCGACCGCCCTTCGACCTCGCCCGCGGCCTCGGCCGAAGGCGAGCCTGGCTCAGCCAACTCGAACTCTTGGGATTTTCGACCTTCCTTTAGATCCTGGACCGTTTCCCTCAGCCGGTCGAAGAAAAGGCGAGAGAGCTTTTCCTCGTCTTTTGGGGTGGTTAAGGGGTCTTGGACCAAGGTTTCGAAGGCGGCCCAGTCGTTGGTTAACCCGTCCTCGGCCAGGACGGCGGACATAGTCGCGTTGACGGCCCTCGCCTCTTCCATCAAGCCGGCCTCGACCAGGTCTAAAATTAGCTCCATGGCCGCTTCCATTAAATTGGGGCTTAACTCGCTCAACTCCGGCCCTGGCCGGAACTGAACGAACAGTTCGGCGGCGACGGCGAGGTAGCCGGCGTTAAAATACCCTAAGAAGAGGTTGAAGAGCGTCTTGGCCCGGTAAACGGGCGTCTGGCCCTCGGAACCCAAAAGGGTGGACCGCTCGTAGACGCTTTGGGCTTCCGGCAGCCAGCCGGCCTGGCCTAAGACGCTGACGACGTTGACCATGACCTGGGCCAAGCGGGGCCGAACCGCGGGTTTGTCGGCCAGGAGCTCCATTTCCTTTAGCAAAGCGAGGGCCTCTTCCAGCTTCCCGGCCTCGAGCCGGAAGGTTATCCGGTTAAAGGAGGCTTTGGCCAGCTCCCCCAAAACTTCCGGAGACTCGCCCAGGCGGGCCATGGACTCGAATATTCTTTGGGCCTCGGACAAAAAGCCCGCCGACTCCAAGGCCGTGCCCAGGTTAACCAGGGCCCCGGCCCAGGCGCCCAGAGCGCCTTCCTCGATGGTTAGGCCGTCCAAGGTCACGAAAACGTAACGGGCCAGATCCAGCCTCTCCCGTTCGTTAAGGTCGAAATGGCCAAGGCATTGGCCCTCGGCCTCGACGCCCGCGGCGGCGTTAATGATTTGGACGCCGGCCTTGACCCTAACCCGCTGCGAGTCCATTGACCCTTGGCCGGCGGCGAGGGTCGCGTAAGCCTTCTCGGCGACTTTGAGCCGGCCGATCCGGATGGCCCCCTGGATCGTCTCCAAGGTCGCCGCCGCCCTTAAATCGGCGATGGCCTCGCTCTGGCCCAGTTGGCCCAAAAACTCTAAAAATTCTTGGGCTTTGCCTAGCTGGCCGCGCCAGACGTGGTCGCAGACCAAGTTGTAGGCGGCCTGGGCTTGGCTATAGATCACCGCGTCAGAGGCCATTAGCTGAGGAAACTGGCGAAACAGCTCCACGGCCTCTGGTAGGCGATCGGCCGAGCCTAGGCAGCTGATCAGGTTGACCATGGTTTTAGACTTTTCCGTTTCCACCGAAGGGGTGGGGGCCAAGGAGCCTAAACCCATAAAGGCGGCTTTGGCCTCGTCCAGGCGGGAGTCTAAGGCCAGGGCCGTGGTCAAGACGAAATAAGACCGAGCCTTGGTCAAGGCGATCTCGTCCGAGTTGGGTAGGCTAATTAAAGACTCGTGCAAAACTTGGGCTTCCTCGAAGCGAAGGGCCCTAGCGTAGCCTTCGACCAAGTCTAAGGCGGCCAGAGCCTTTTCGGCGATGTAGCCCTTTAAGGCTTGATAGCGGGAAAAATCGTTAAAGACTCGTCTAGCCTGGGCCAACCGCCCTTTCTGAGCCAGGCCTCGCAAAAGGTGGCCCGCCGCCACGGCCCTTGCGCCTAAGGAAAAGCCGTTCTTCCATTCCCTTAAAGCCAGGTAAAAATCCACGGCCTCGTCGTAGCGCTCGCCGGCCAGGAAAGCCTCGATCAGGCCGTTTATAGCCCGGCTTTTCTCCTTTCGGTAAAAAGAGGGCAATCCCACCAGGTTTAGTTCCCGGGCCATCTCCTGGGCGTCGACTAAGAAGCCGGCCTCGGCGTAAAAAACGACCAAGTTGGCCGCCGATTTGACCCGGTAATACTGCGGCAAACCCTCGGAATTTATGACGATCGTGTCGTAAAAATGCCGGGCTTCCCGCCAGCGGCCAGCCTTGGCGCAGGCGAAGACCAGGTCGCTGGCCGACCTGGGCAGATGGCCTCGCTCGTCCTTTAGGCCCATGGCCGCTAAGAGGTCGTAAATCGCGATCCCCTCGTCCACCAAGCCGCAGTTGGCGTAACAGGAGATCATGTTGACTGAGGCCTTGGCCACCGTCTGCGCGATTGTCTCGCTGACATCGCCCACTTCGGCCAGGCCAGCCGGGGCCGCTGGCTTGGCCACCAGGGACAGGCCCGGCGAGGGCGCCTCCTTGGGCTCGGCCCACCCTTTGGCCGGGACCAAGGTCAAAGGGGCCCGGCCCCGCCGCAGATAGGGCTCGGCCAGGCCCAGGCAGACGTCGTAATAGGCCCTGGCCAATTCCGGCCGCATGGCCTGGCTGGCCACGGTCGTCAGGTAAAAGGCCCCCCTGGCCCGCTCGGCCACGATGGCGTCGGAGTCGCCCATGGCCGAAAGTTCCCGAAACGTCTCCTCGGACTCGGCCAGACGCCCATTGGCGTTTAAAAAGGCGATGAGGCTAGCCGCGGTCTTGGCCCGACAGTTCTGGACCAGAGGGGAATGGCCGAAAGCCTCAAAAGACCGGTACAGTTTTTGGGCTTCCGCTAGCTGCCCGGACCAAAGATAGGCCTCGGCCAGGGAGCGGCCGCCCCAGGCCAAAAACGGCCAGGCCTCCTCCTCGGCGCTAAACTGTTTGGCCATGGCCTCGTAGAAGGCCCTGGCCCTTAACAATTTAATGGAAACGTCGGAAGCCAGCTCCTCGAACTGGCGCGATTCTTTTATTTGGCCCGCCTCATCAATTAAATCCATCAGTTCCGCCAAGACCTTATCGAGGGCGAGGCTTAATTTTTTAAGTTTTGTTTCGCTGGAAGGATTCATAAAAACCTAAAGATTCGGCGTGGACGGCGATTTAAAAGATAAAAGTATGGCCAATATCGCCAGGACGCCTCTTAACGACTTTTGTTTAAGCTCTTTTGGCTTAATTAAAAAAGAAGTGGCCAGGGCCAAATGCCAACAATAATCGCCTTAAAATTTACCAGCTTTTTAAAATCCAGTCCAGACCGTTAGGTAAGGCGAATTTAGAGCGATGTATGCCCTTAAAAATCTAATTTAAAAAACAGTTCGCGAAGAAAACCATTTTGCCAATCCCTTCCAGCAGTAAACCTCGCGTATTATATTTACTATCCAGAGGAAAATATAATATTGGTTTTCCTAAACTAAATTGGGCCCCAGTAAAATTAAGGTCTAAATCCTTTTCCCCGGCCCCTTAGGTCCCTTGGCTAAACATTTTATAAAAATTTTCCTTAAGCCGCGACTACGACCGCGAACTTACGCGGTTTTCCGCTTTCCTTTGCCGGCCGATCAAGCCTTTGGGCCCAAGGGGCTATAGGCCTAAAATGGCCCGCCAAAACTAAACTCCGATGGCTTCGCAAGAGGTCCGGAAAATGGAAACCAAAAAAATAACCTCTTGAAATTATTAAAGGATTTTTCCAACGATTCCCGAAAACAGGGGTTTTTGCGAGACCATTAAACTCTGGGGTCGTTTTGCCGCCATTTTTCGCCGTAACCCGTGGATAGTCGCTAATCTTGCGCGTTTTTAAAAGACGATGGCCTTTATGTTTTTCCTTTAAGGCTATAATTTTTCTTGGTTCGCCCCTTCCGCGAAATTTGGGCGCCTTTAAAAGCTAAGGCCCTTAGCTTTTTCCGCCTGACCCTTACCCCAAATAGCGGTCATAAAGGCAGG
>JAITIH010000272.1 GCA_031279525.1 Deltaproteobacteria bacterium
GGACGTCCGAGAAAACGTCTTCCTCTTAGACCGCCTGAAGATGTTCCGCTACGGGAAATTCACCTTGGCCAACTTATCGCTCCGAAAAGAAATTTGGGAGTTCGCCAACGGGTCCTCCATCGGCTTAAAGCTCGACGTCAACAATCTATTCGACGAGAAATACAGCCTCGTGCAATGGTCCAGCCCCGCTTACGAGGCCACCTTGTCGCCGGCTAACCCAAGCGCCGTGCCCTACGCCCAAGGGAGGAACTTTTACCTAGCCGTGACCTATAGCTTCTAATCAAAGCCAATTACTTATCATTTTGGCTATTTAGCGCAACCTTTAAGGAGGATTCGTTTGAGGACCCGCGATTATCGGAAAATCTGGCGACTGGCCGTCTGGCTGGGCTTGCCCTTAGCCATGATCGCCTCGTTAGGCTTAGGCGGGGTCGACCTGCCTTTCCCTTTAATCGCGGACGTCCTTTTATCCAAGCTCGGGCTTACGGACCCCTACTGGGACCCCAACCTCAGCGACGTTATCTTAAAAGTCCGCTTGCCGCGACTGGTTTTATCGGTTTTAGTCGGCGGCGGCTTAGCGGTTTCCGGGGCCTGTTTCCAAACCATGTTTAGAAACCCTCTAGTGGCCCCGGAAATTTTAGGAGTCTCGGCCGGGGCCGCTTTTGGGGCTGGCCTGGCCATGCTCGCGCGGGCCGAGTGGTGGCAAATTCAGCTGTCGGCCTTCGTCTTTGGCTTATTGGCGGTGGTCGTCTCCTATATAGTGGCCAATCTAGCCGCTAAAGGGGAGATTACCGCATTAATTTTGGGTGGGCTGGTGGTTTCCAGCCTAGGGGCCGGGGCTTTGGGGGTCATAAAAGCCCTGGCCGACCCGGAAAACATCCTGCCTAACATCGTGTTTTGGCTTTTAGGCAGCTTTCAGAACGCCTCGAGCCGGGATTTGGCGATCTACGCTCCGATCTTGGCCCTATCTTTGGGCATTTTATATTTTTATCGTTATAGCCTAGAGGTCCTCTCCGCCGGGGAGGCCGAGGCCGCGACCATGGGGGTGAGCGTCCGCGGCGCCCGCTTGGCCGGAGCCCTGGCCGCGACCTTAATGACCGCCGCCTCGGTCAGCGTCTGCGGGATAGTCGGCTGGGTCGGCCTAATCGTCCCCCATTTGGCCAGGTTCGTCGAGGGTTCCAACTTTTCCAGGTTAGCCGCGACCTCATTTTGCTTGGGCGGCTTATTTTTATTGGCGGTGGACGACGCCATAAGGGGCGTCCCGGGAATCGACGCGCCTTTGGGGGCGTTAACGGCCTTAATCGGCGCCCCCATATTTTTAATCGCCTTGAGCAAAGTTCGCCAAACATGGGCCTAAGTTTAGAGGTTAAGGGCCTTAGTCACCGATACGGCTCGCGAGTCGCCCTAGAGGACGCCTCTTTTTCCTTGCTCCCGGGTTCCGTTTTAGGCCTTTTAGGCCCCAACGGGGCGGGCAAGACCACCTTGGTTAAACTTTTGCTTGGCCTATGCCCCAAGTCCGCGGGCTTAATTCGCGTCGGCGACGACGACCTAGATTCCCTCTCGGCCCGCCAACGGGCCAAATTGATCGCCTACGTTCCCCAATCCTCCGCCTTAGCTTTTCCATTTAAGGTTAGGGAAGTGGTCTTGATGGGCCGTTTCGCCCATATTAAATTTGGGCGCGTGCCCGGCCGCGCGGACGTCGCGGCCATGGAGGGGGCTTTAGAGGAAATGAGGATCGGCCACTTAGCCGATCGCCGCTTTCAGGAATTGTCGGGCGGGGAAAGGCAATTGACCCTCATGGCCCGCGCGCTGGCTCAAAACGCCATGATACTGCTGCTCGACGAGCCCACCGCCAACCTCGACTTCGCCAATCAGGGCGCGGTTTTAAATATGGTTAAAAAAATCGCTAAAATTGGGCGCTCCGTCCTTATGACCACCCATTTCCCCAACCACGCTTTCGTCGCGGCCGATCAAACCGCCCTCATTAAGAGCGGCCGGATCCTCGCCTGTGGCCCGACGGAAGACGTCTTAACCGGCCAGAGCCTCTCGGCGATTTACGGGACTAAAATCGCCGTCGTCTCCGCCCAGATCCCCGGCTATGGCCTTGAGGTCAAGCTCTGCGCGCCAATCCCGGAAGAGGGCTAAAGCCATGGCTTTTAAGCTAAAAATGGCCATCGCCCTTATTTTAGCCATCTTCGTTTTGACCGATCGCGAGGGCCACGCCTTAGAATCGCCCAAACCAAGTCGCCAAATCGTCGACATGGCCGGCCGAACCGCGACCGTGCCCTTAGAAGTTCGCTCGATCGGGATCTTAGGCTCGACGCCAATCCTCTACTCGGCCCTGGAAATTTTAGGGGCAAGCCACGCGATCGCCAACCGCCCCAACGCTTTTCACGATTTGGACGGCCGCTGGCGGGCCCACAAAATATTCGCCCCTAACCTCGCATCCGCCCCTTATTTCCGGAACGACAATAGCGAGCTATCGCTGGAAAACATTCTTTTGGCCAAACCGGATCTCTGCCTAACCATGACCCCCGCCTACGTGGAGACGCTGGAAAAATTAGGCGTCCCTTGCGTTTTCGTCAATTGGGCCACGGTCTCGGACATGAAACGGGCCATAAGGCTAATCGCCGTCTTGGTCGGCCAACCGGAAAAAGCTGAACGATACTTAGCCTACTACGACAGTCAATTGGCCCAGGCCACGAACGCCACTAGCTCCATAGCGGCCGATAAGCGCCGAAAAACCCTTTACGTTTTTCCTCGGCTATTTTTGGTCCCGGAAAACCCGACAGAGACGCTCTTAAAGGCGGCCGGAGCCAATAGCGTAACGAGAGCGGCCTCAATCTCTGGGCGCGTCGCTTACGGCCTTGAGGAAATTTTAGCCTGGAACCCTGAGATTATATTTATGACCACCCAAAGGGAGCTGAAAAACTTTAAAAACAATTCCTTGTTTCAAAATCTTACGGCCATAAAAAATGATCAAATCGTTTTAGTCCCGACGTTCGCCCACTTTTGGAGCGGCCACACGGTCGAGGCTCCGTTGGCGGTCGAATGGTTTATCCATAAACTTTACCCCGAGTTGCTTTCGCGCGAGGCTTTAGCGGCGGAGACGCGGTCGTTTTATAGGAATTTTTTCGGGACGACCCTTAACGACGGCCTAATCGAAATGATTATCGACGGCGGCTGGGACTCGCTCCGTCCTTAGAGTCGATGATTCTTATTACCCCGGCGGGTAAATGTTTGAACCTTACCAAGTAAGCATTTATATTTTGCTACACCCTGTAACCTATAAGCCACAAGGAATATTGCTATAAATATTGTCAAAAGTCA
>JAITIH010000281.1 GCA_031279525.1 Deltaproteobacteria bacterium
AGCCGCGGCCCTCGCCGACTGGCTTTAAGCCCCCTGGCTTTAGCCGAAAGGCTAAAACCCGACCGCCATGGCCTTGCCGCCAGACTCCAGCCGCGGCCCTCGCCGACTGGCTTTAAGCCTCCTGGCTTTAGCCGAAAGGCTAAAACCCGACCGCCATGGCCTTGCCGCCAGACTCCAGCCGCGGCCCTCGCCGACTGCTTTAAGCCCAGGGCTTTAGCCGAAAGGCTAAACGCCGACCGCCGCGGCCGTTAGGCCCTGGCCGGCCAACTTAAGCCTAAAAGGCGCGGGCCGCCTATAAGCCCTAGTTGGCCCTTGCGGGCACCCATTTGAGGAGAGTTAGATATAGCTCAGTGAGATTGATGGGTTTAGAGATGTGATCGTTCATGCCCGCGGCCAAGCTTAGCTCCCGGTCGCCGCTCATGGCGTGGGCGGTCATGGCCACGATGGGGATCGAATCGAAGCCGTCCATGGCCCGGATGGCCTGCGTGGCCGTCAACCCATCCATCTCGGGCATCTGGATGTCCATGAGAATCAGGTCGAAGGGCTCGGCCTGGACCATGCTGACGGCCTCCGCCCCGTTGTTGGCGATCTTGACCTCGAAGCCGGCCTTGGAGAGGATCCGGCTAGCCACCAGCTGATTGACCTCGTTGTCCTCGGTCAGAAGAATCTTGGCCCCGTGGATGGCTTTGAGGCTCTCGGAGATTTTGCTGACGCCCCTGGGCGGGTCGTTGGACTCTTTGACGGCCTCGCGGTTAATCTTAAGCCGGGCCGTAAAGTTAAAGACGCTCCCCTGGCCCGCCTGGCTCTGGCACCAGATTCGGCCGTCCATCATCTCCACCAAGCGCTTGGAGATGGTCAGGCCCAAGCCCGTGCCCCCGTACTTGCGGGTGGTGGAGGTGTCGGCCTGGGTGAAGGGGGTAAATAGGCCCTTAATCTGCTCAGGGGTGAGGCCAATCCCGGAGTCGGCCACGCTAAAGAGCAAAACCGCGTCGAACTCGCCCCGCTCCTCTAAACTGACGTTCACGGTGATGGCCCCTTTGGAGGTGAACTTGATGGCGTTGGAGACCAAGTTGTTTAAAACCTGCCCTAGGCGGACCGGGTCCCCCAGAAAGTGACTAGGGACCTCGGGCGAGAGGTTTAAGTGGAAGTCGAGGCCCTTTTCCACGGCTTTGACCTCCAAAATGTCGATCATGCCGTTTAGGACGTCCACCAGCTGGAAGCTGGTCTCCTCCATCTCCAATTTCCCGGCCTCAATCTTGGAAAAATCCAAAATGTCGTTGATGATCCGCAAAAGGGCCTTGGCGGCCATCTCGGTCCGCCTTATGTAGTCCAACTGCTGGTCGTCCAGCTCCGTCTCCAAGACGAGGTGGGTCAGGCCGATAATGGCGTTCATGGGGGTGCGGATCTCATGGCTCATGTTGGCCAAAAACTCGCTTTTGGCCCTGGTGCTCTCCTCGGCCAGATCCCGGGCCAGGCGGAGTTCCCGCTCGTGCTCCTGCATGGCGAAGAAATCCATTTCCATTTTTTTCCGCTCGTCGAAGTCGAAGTGGCCGCCGACCATCCGCAAGGCGTTCCCGTTCTCGTCCCGGGTCACCACCCGCCCGAAGTCGTAGGTCCAGACGTAGTGACCGTCCTTGTGGCGCATGCGGATCTCGCTGGCGTACATGCCGTCTTCCTCAGTCAGGGCCCGGTCCAAGGCGGCGTTGGTGGCCTCCAGCTCGTCGGGGTGGACGAAGCTCTCCCACTCCTCGATGGTCCCCTTGATCTCGTCTGGCCTATAGCCCAGCATGTCCAGGTAAACGTCGTTAAACTTAATGACCCCGTTGACCACGTCCCAGTCCCAGGCCCCGATGCGGGCGGCGTTGAAAATCAGCTCCAACTGGGAGTTGTTCTCGGCCAGGGACTGCTCAATGGCCTTCTGGCGGGAGACGTCGATCATCACCCCGATTAAGCGCCGGGCCATGCCTTGGGGGTCGCGCTCGACCACCCGGCCACGGTCCTGGGCCCAAATGATGGACCCATCGCGGCGGCGCAGCCGAAACTCGCACTCATAGCTGGGAGTAAGGCCCAGACAGTGCTCCTCCACCGCCTTGTTGGCCTTTTCCAGATCCTCCGGCAAAAGGGCGTTTTCCCAAGTCTCCACGGTGGGCTCCAGCTCCTCAAGCGGGTAGCCAATGGTCTCGGCCCAGCGTTTGTTGTAGATGACCGCCCCGGTCTGGATCTCCCAGTCCCAGGTGCCCAGCTCGCTGGCCTCAATGATAGCGGCGAGCCTTTCCCTTTCCAAGACGAGATCCCTGGTGGCGGACTCCTTTTCCTCCAAAGCCGTCTGGAGGGCCTCCTGGACCAGGCGGCGGTCGTGAATGATCTCGATCATCCCGAAAAACCGGGTCGGTTGGCCGTCGTCCCCAAAGGCGAAGGGCCGGCCGACCAGCCGGCACCACTCCCAGTCGTTAAGGCCGTGGCTCCACAGCCGGACCTCCAAATTCAAAAAGCTTAGGTCCGTAAGGAACTCTAGTTTCGCCAAAAGGGTCTGTCGCTCTAGGGGATGGATCCAGCTCTCGGCGAACTCCAGAAATTTAAATTCTTGTTCCTGGGAAGACGGGCGGACGAACAAGCCTCGGAAAGACTCGTCGAAGGTGAAGACCGCCTCGGCCAGCCCGCCGGGCCGAAATTTCAACTCCCAAAGGCCCACTCGGCCTTGCTGCAGAACGCTGATAAAAACGTCTTTAGGAACGTCGTCGCGCGGAAAGAGATTTAAAACGGTCATAATGGTCCTTCAGAACCCGTCAAATTAAAACTTTCGCGAGTTGGTGGGCCAACTAAAAAAACCAATGCGCCTTAAGGCGGCCCTAAAAAGAGGCCCCCTTAAACTAGCCAAAATGAAGGCTTTGGCGAGCGAGGCCCGCCGTTGCCTTAGGTTATAAATCAATCCACGTCAAATGAAGAGCGAAAGAGCCAATAACGGCCAAAAGAGAGACGACGCGCGGCGAGCGGCCAAAAACCCAATCAAGCGAGTGAGCGGCCGACTCGCGGCCAAAGGCCGGCGACATTTTTGGCGAACAAAGCCGGCTTAGGAAAGCCGCCAGACGACGGAGGCCAAAAAAGCGAACTCTTTAAGGTTTACGGCCATTGGCCTTCAGACGAAATACGGCGGGGCCGGGACTCCCGGAGCTTAAGTTTCGACTCCTGGCGACGCCCCAAAATAGATTTTTTTCGGATTTACGGCCTTTGGCCTAAAGGCGAAGGGGACGCCTTCCGTCTTCGGCCCTCAGCCTTCAGTCCTCAGCTTT
>JAITIH010000283.1 GCA_031279525.1 Deltaproteobacteria bacterium
ATAACCAACCTTAAGGGAGCGAGCTGGCCTCACTGTAGACCTTATCGACCGGAGCGCCGAGTGCGGGAAATCCGCATGCTCGGTGCGGAGGGAGGGGAGGGGCAACCCTTCCCTGCCCCTATAAGTCAAGAAAAAACTCTCGATCTAGCTTTTATTTTTTTATTTTTAATTTTGTGTGCCAATATTGAACTCACTGTAAATCTACCTCTGGTGAGAATTAGCACGGGAATTACGGATGATTTCGCTTAAAATCGCAAAAAAGCCAAAACGACCGGCCTCCTCAAAATTAGAATCGCTGAGCCCAAAAGGATTTTAAAAGGGGACTTTTCCGATTTTTTCGCGCCCGCCCCACGCTTTTAAGCCAAGGTCGAAGTCTGAAGGTTAGAGGTCTCAATTTCCGCTGGCCGTTTTTTTCTTATCGAGCCAACGGTTAATCGGTCGGGAGTCGGCCGTCTTTAAAGTTCGACCCGGCCGCAGCGGAAACTATGGCAGCACAGGTTGACGGCGATGGGCAAAGAGGCCAGGTGGGTCGGGCAGATCTTGACTCTAAGGCCCAAGACGGTGGTTCGCCCGCCTAAGCCCATGGGCCCGACTCCGGAAGCGTTAACGGCCTCGAAAATTTCGTCGGCCAGGAGCCTTTCCTCCTCAAGGCTAGGCTCGTCGTCCAGGATCTCCATGAGGGCCAGGCGAGCCAGGCGCGGGGCCGATTCGAAGGAGCCGCCAATGGAAATTCCCACGTAATAGGGTGGGCAGGCGTCCGGGCCAGCCTGGCCAATGGCCTCGACCACGGCGTTGACGATGGCTTTTCGGCCAGCGGTCGGCGGAAGGGACATAAAATGGCAGCGGTTGTCGCAGCCCCCGCCCTTGGCCAAGACCCGGACGACCAGCTTGTCGCCGGGGACGACGACCGTCTCTAGGCTGGCCGGGGCGTCTTCGCCTAAGTTGACGCGCGAGACGGGCCAGCAGGCGGATTTGCGCAGGAAGGCCGAGTTGTAGGCGGCCTTGACCCCGTCGTTCACGGCTTGGGTCAGGGCCGGGCCGGCCAAGACGACCTCTTGCCCAATGTCCAGGCGCACCTGGGCCAGGCCGGTGTCCTGGCAGAGGGGCAAAAAGCTCTTGGCCGAGACTTCGCTGTTCAATAAAAGCGCGCTTAAGACGCCGCGCCCTAAGGGGGAAGGCTCGTTATTAAAGGCCTCGGTTAGGTCGGCCTTGACCCGGGGCGGCAGGACGAAAGCCGTGGTCAGAAAAAGATCCCGGATTTCCTCGCCCACGGTTTGGGTAAAAATCAGTCTCATGGCGTGCCTGGCGGAAATGTTTGGGGGGTAAATTTGGCCCCGCGACTTTGAGGCCAAAGGCCCCTTTTGAGGCTTTTGGCCCTACATGGGCCTCACGTAAGGCCGGTCGACCAGCTTTCGCTGCCTAAGCTCACGGCTGTAAGCCTCGGCCGAGTCTTTGTCCTCGAACGACCCGCTCATGACCCGGTACCACAGCTTATTTTTATCCGTAAACTCGGAAATGGCCACGGGTAGGCCCGCGGCCTCTAAACGGTTTTTAAGGTTAATGGCGTTTTCCTGCTTGCCGAAGGCTCCTAAGAGGACGGTGTACTTTTGGGCCTTCGGCGGCTCCAGCCCTAGATTTGGGTCGTCGGCGACCGGCGGGGCCGGCGGCCGGGCGATGGGCGGGGCCGAAATTCGGGGACGAGCCTTTTCCGGGGCCGGGGATTTGGCGGCCGCCTTGGCCGGGGGGCTTGAGCTTAAGGTCCGGCCAACCGGCTCCATCCGGCTAATGACCGGGGCCATGCTTTGGGCGGCGGTGACCATGGGGCTTGGCCGGTCCCGCTCCTCCGGCTTAGGCGTAAATAGGCCAGGGGCCTGGTTAGGGGCCGGGTTGGCGACTGGGGCTGGGGCTGGGGCCGGCTTAGGCGGGGCGTTGGGCTCGGGCGGAATCGGCCCCTCCGGCGGCGGGCCGATCAGGCTGCCCGACAGGGTAGGGGTCAAGCGGGGCGAGGCGGACGCCGGGGCCGACTCTTGGGCCGACAGGGCCGGGATCTGGCTGGCCGAGTCGGGCCGGATAGCCAGGGAAAAGCCGACCCAGGCCAAAATCACCAAAATCGCCAGCCAAAGGGCCAAAACCCGAAAGTTTAAGGCGGGCTTATTCTGGCCGCGGGCTTTCTTCTCTTTGGGTTCGAAAGAGTCTCGGGAAAAGCGGGCCGGCCCCCGGCCGCCCGCGACGGGGGGCTGGCGGCTGAAGGCCCGGTAAGCTAAGAGGCCGCCTAAGCCGAGGGCCAAGAAGCCAAAGACGGTTAGAATCAGTCCTAACGACACGGCCTACTCACTCCTTGTCCGGGTCCGGCTGGGGAGGCGGCTCCTTAGGGTCGCCCGGTTCGCCCTGGTCCGGGAGGCGAGCGTCCGGCAGGGCGCCCGCCCGGCCTTCGGGGCCCAGGGCTCGGCGGCGGCGGTAAGCCCGGATAGGGGTCACGACGAAGCCTGAGGCCAGATAAATCAGGGCCAGGGGAAAAAGAATCGTTTTAAGCCTTATTATAGCCACGGCTAAAATAAAAACAATGATGGCCAGGGTCTCGAAAGGGTGGTTGTTTTTGACTATTACCCGGTTTTTCAGGCTGAAGTAGTCGAGATTGGAGACCATTAAAAAGGCCGTCGCCACGGTTAAGGCTAAGATGGCGAAACTGTTGGGGGCGATGGCGTGCCCGGGCAAGCGGTAATGCCACAAAACGGTCGAGGCGACGACCCCGGCCCCGCCGGGGATGGGCAGGCCCTGAAAAAACCCAGGGTCCCGAAAGCCGGCGAAAACGTTAAAGCGGGCCAGTCGCAAAGCCCCGCAAGACAAAAAGACGAAGGCGGCCATGACCCCTAGGCTGATGGTTTTTTCCTCGGGCGTGATGAGATGGGTCAGCATGTTGGGCCGCAAAGCCCATAGATAGACTAATAGGGCTGGGGCCACCCCGAAGGAGACCAAGTCGCACAAAGAGTCGTACTCTAGGCCAAAGCGGCTGGTGGTGTCGGTCATCCTGGCCACGGTGCCGTCCAAGGCGTCCATGACGGCGGCCAGAAGGATGGCCGCGGCCGCCGCGACGAAGCGGCCATGGATGGAGCAGACCATGGAGTAAAAACCGAATAAAAGGCTAAGAGTCGTGAACAGATTGGGGAGGATGTAAATGGCTCGGCGGTTCTGTCCGCGGAGCTTTCTTTTCTGCGACATTGACAATGAGTGGTTGTCCTTATGCGACGAATATGGAAAAATGCCTTAAAGTTTCCCGCTGGCCAAGCCAAGCTAGGGAGCCCAAATTTTTCCCAATCCCATTATAACATAATTGGGCTCAACTAAGATTTTTTCTCGCCGGGAGCCAGCCGACCTTTATAAAAATCGGCCCAACGACCGGCCTAATTGCCAGCCCTCTAGCCAGCCCGGCCAGAGGCCGACTGGGGCGGCCCCAAGGCCATAAAATTCTGGTTTAGCTAACCTTAAAACAGACCTAAAATTCCCGACTTTTGGCCCTTGACTAAAGTCGAAAGCTGGCCGCGAAAGCTTGGCCCATAGCCGCGGCCGTAAGGCGGGCGGGAAAAGCCTTTGGCCTAAAGGCCCCTTAGGCCGACGAGGGTCTGGCTAAAAAAGCCCCTAAGGCTTGGCCTAAGCTCGGCTCGCGGCTAAGAGCCTTTGGCCTCGTGGTTATTAAGGGGATTTTTTATTGACGGACTTATTGATCTCGCGATATATTTTGTTAGATAAATAAAACCGGATCTGATATAATCTTGAAGACAATTAAGGCAACTGGTTAATAATCAATTAGGTATAAAATACTGTAGTTTTACCTATTTTTTAGCCTGAACCAAACGGCCTTAGGCCGGCCGCGCCCTAAAGGTTGACGTTTTGGCGTCCCGCGAGAGTCAATGCCCGTATTTCGGTCGGAAAAAACCGCTCAGTCGGGGGAAAAAAATCGGCTAGGCCCGCCCTCGCCCCAAGGAGCCCAAGGGGCCAAGAGCGTTCCTTTAGGCTCGGCTCGCTGGGGCTTAAGGCGATTTGGCCGCCTGGCCCTTAAGGTCGGGGCCCTAGGCCTGGCTTTGGCGATCTTGGCTTTTTGGGCGGCTTGGCTTTACGTCCCCCAGGTCGACTGTCGGTTCCCCGTCTCCCCTACCCTGTTGGACCGGGAGGGGCGGCTCTTTTACGCCCAGTTGGCCGCCGACGACCACTGGCTGTGGCCGGTCGGCTACGAGGACATGGGCCCTTGGCTCCCCAAGATCGCCGTGGCCGCCGAGGACGGCCGCTTCTGGGCCCACCCGGGCCTAGACCCCCTGGCCCTGGCCAGGGCCCTGGCCCAGAACCTATGGAATTGGAAAATCGTCTCCGGGGCCTCCACCGTCACCGTCCAGACGATTAGGCTTCTCCAGCCGGCCCCCCGGACCTTGGGGAACAAAGCCAAAGAGTTCATTCAGGCCTTAAAGCTGGAAAGGCGGCTTTCTAAGCGCGAAATCTTGGAGATGTACCTTAACCTAGCCCCCTTTGGCGGTAACCTTAAGGGGGTCGGGGCGGCCTCTTGGGCTTATTTCCGGAAAAGGCCGGCCGATTTGTCCTTGGCCGAGAGCGCGGTTTTAATCGCCGCCCTAAGAGGCCCGGCCCTATACCGGCCCGACTGGCGCCCGGGCCGGGCGAAGGCTAGGCGCGATCTCCTTTTAAGCCGCCTGGCCCAAAAGGGGGCCATCGCGGCCGCGGAGGCCGAGGCGGCTAGGCGAGAGCCTTTGGTCGCGGCCCGTCACCCCGCCCCCCAAAAGGCCCCACGGTTCGCCGAGTGGGTTTTAAAGTCCCACCCAAGGCCTTGGGTTTGGGGCGGCCCAGACTACTTAGGCCTCGCCACCTCCATGAACTTGGCCTACCAAGAGCGGCTGGAGTTTCGGCTGACCCAGGCTCTGGGCCCTTATCCTTCGCGGATCTCCGGGGCCGGGGCCCTTTTGGACAACGCCACTGGCCAGATCCTGGCCTACGTTGGCAACGCGCGGCCAAACGGCCCCGCCGGCTACGTCGACTTAGCCCAGGCCCGCCGCTCGCCGGGCTCGGCCTTAAAGCCGTTCGTCTACTTAGAGGCCATGGCCCAAGGCTTGATCGTCCCGGCCACGCTCTTGGCCGACACGCCTTTGGGGTTGGACAGCCAAGCCCCCCGCAATTTCGACCGCCTCTACCGGGGCCCGGTGACCGCCAAAATGGCCCTGGCCAACTCCCTAAACGCCCCGGCCGTCCGGGTCGGCCGCTGGCTTGGCCTGGAGAAGGTCCGGTTGGCCCTGGAAAAGGCCGGCTTTAGCTTCGATCCCGGCCGCGACTACGGGGACTCTATAATTTTAGGCGGCGGCGAGGTCACCCTTTTAGAGCTTTTACGGGCCTACGCCATCTTAGCCCGCGGCGGCGAGAGCCTTGAGCTTAGGGTCGCCTTCGGCTCGGCCGGCCCGGCCCAAAAGGCCCCCCAGCCCGGCCGGGAGGTTTTCTCGCCGGAGGCGGCCTGGCTCGTCAACGAGGCCTTAACCGAGCCCACGCGCCTGCCCCTAAGCCTCGCCGGCGACGGCTGGGCCTTTAAGAGCGGCACTTCCCACGGCTATCGAGACGCTTGGCTGGCCATCTACGGTCCGGTCCGGACGGCGGTCTTTTGGCTAGGCGACCCTAAAGGGGCCGGGAGCCCAGACCTTTCCGGGCTCAAAGCCTTAGGCCCGGCCGCGGTCCTCTTCTTCCGAGACATAGGCCCCGGGCCGGCCTGGCCGGCCGCCCCGGGCGGGCTGGAAAAGCACGAGGTCTGCCTCTTGTCCGGGGAGCCTTTGGGGCCCTTTTGCCCGGAGGGCCGGTCGGCTTATCGGTTAAGGGCTCATGCCAAAACCCTACCTTGCCGGGTCCACGTCCGCCAAAACGGCCGGGTCGTGGCGGCCTGGCCGCCGGAGCTGGCGGGCTACATGGCCAATCTGGAGTTCCAAGGCTCGCCCCGACCTAAGGTCGTCTCGCCATTTCCCGGGACGGTGATTCGCTACCCCGGCCCAGGGGCGGGGGTGCCCTTAAAAAGCGAGGCCACGGTTGGCCCGGTTTACTGGTTCGTGGACGGGGAATTTTTTCAGGCCGTCGGCCCGGGGCGGACCCCGGTCTTGCCGCTGACCCCGGGGCCTCACCGGGTCAGCCTAGTGGACGACCGCGACCAGACGGCCTACAGCGACTTTACCGTGGTCGGCGGGAGCCTAGAGCCTGAAATTCCAGTATTGCGGCTTAAAAAAAGCCTTGGCGATTAGAGCCCTGGCTTGGCTTCGCCAGTTGGCGGGATAGCTTATTGGCCGGCCTAAAGCCTTTTGTCTGGCCTGAAGCCCATTGGCCGTCCTAAAGCCTTTTGTCTGGCCTAAAGCCATTTCGCCGACCTTAGCCATTTGGTCGACCTAAGTTATTTGGCTGGCCTAAAGCCATTAGGCAGGTATGATATGGCTTCGCCGCGCCGTCGATTCGCGGTCAGGCCTGGAGTGTAACTCGGCCTGGTCTAAGAGGCCCGAACTTGCAAAATTCGCCCCCTTTTTGGCTCTCGCCTTAAGGACGAAAGAAGGAGTCGCCTTATGGCGAAAGAAGGGCTTGCCTTATGGCGAAAGAAGGGCTTGCCTTTAAACGAAAATCGATTAAGCCATGGCGAAACTCGCTATGCCTTACGCCAATGGCTAATTAGCCAAAAATAGCGATGGCGCGGTCGATGGGCTTTAGGCGGCGGATAATGGGGCTCGCCAAAATGGCGGGCCAGGGAATTCGCCTCGCGAGTAGCGTCGATGGGCGCAAGCTAAGCCCAAAAGCTTAAAGCCTTTAGGCTAAAAAAGGCGGTCTCGCCAAAAGGCGAGCGCGTGGGCGTTTAAAGCGGTCAAGGGCAATTTAAAACGGGGAGACTTTCATGACGGATAGATATAGCGCGCGGCCGACTCTGATCTTAATCGGCCTGGCCCTGATTGCGTTAGCCTACGTGGCCGGAGGGTTTTCCGTTCGGAAGCCCGAGCCCCCCGCCCCAACTCCCGCGGCCAGCCAAAAGGCCGCCCAGGCCAGCCCCGGGGCGACCGGGGCGAGCGAGGCGGTCGAGGAGGCCGAGGCGGCCGAGACGGCCGAGGCGACGGCGACTGGGGCGGTCGAAGCGGCCGGAGCGACGAGGACGGGCCGCGTCCCAAGACGTCTAGCCACGGCCGCCATTTTGAAGGAAGAAGGAACCTTGATTTTAAGGCTTGAACTGCCTTACCTGAAAAAAGCCCCGCCGGGCGAGATTTTCAAAGAGCTCTCCGACCAGGAAAAGCCCTTTGAGGCCAACTGGCCGGGCCTAAAGGCGTTTTACGGGGAAGGCGGCCAGAGCCTTTTCCTAAGGTTAGGCCTTTCGCCGCTAAAGGCCTCGGCCGACCTGGCCCAAAAGCCCTTGACCCTAACTTGGCGGGACGAGGCCGCCCCGAGCCAAGTCGCCTATGAGCTGGCCGACGGCGACATAAACTCGCCGCTCGTCGTCCATGAGGGCCGAGTCACGACCGTCGCGGGCCAGCCGTTTAAGGCTCGCCTTAGGGTCAGCGCCTCCGAGGTCGGGCTCGGCGTCTTCGTCGAGTTTAACCGGGATATGGTTGAGGTTGAGGCGATCAAAGAGTCTAAAGGCCATGAGGCCCTAGGCGAGCTGCCCTTCCTCCCGTCGATCCAGCCCGGCGACGGGAGGCGGTGGTTCTCCTGGTCCGACCCCCGCTCGCTCGTCATCCGCTACGCCTTAAGCGATCGCGCCTTTCAGAGCCAGGTCGTCGACCAGATCTTTAAGATCGACTTTAACCCCGCCTTCGTGGCCCCCGGCGGGGAAAGGGGGAGTGAGCTTAAGGGCCAATTGTTGGCCTATGCCGACGAGGAGGGGTTATTGGTCGGCCCGGGGGCCAAACAATGGCAAAGGCTAAACGATCAAGAATTTTACCTGGATCGCTTTAGGCTAATTGAGCTCGCCCAAGGCGACTTCGAGGCCGACGGCCAGGCGGGCTTGGTCGTCTCCTTCAACAAAGCCTTGGAGATGGAGGGCTTTTTAAAGGCCTTTTCCTTAAAGAAGCTCAATAGGGGCCAGGGGCGCGCGAATTGGGTTAGCTTAGATTATCGGCTTAAGGAATTGAGCGACGACGGCAAGACGGCCCAGGTCGCGGCCGACCTAGGCAACGGGGATCGGGCCTTGGGCCTGGTGGAAAACCTGGCCAGCCTGGACGGGAACGGGCGGATCGAGCTCGTAGCCCGCGAGTTGACCGTGGTCAACGAGTTCACGGTTGCCAGCTATTCTTTAGACCGGGCCGGGGCCTACCCATGGGATCCGTATTTTGAGGCGCGGTTGCGGAG
>JAITIH010000042.1 GCA_031279525.1 Deltaproteobacteria bacterium
GAGATAATAACCGGGAATTAGCTCCCCTACGATCTGTAGGGGTCGTCTCTGGCTTTTAGCTGACTAAAATTCCTATTTTTGGGTTGGCCCTAAGGAGCCGACGGCCGGCTTAGGCCGACCCCTTGGCCCTCGCCCGCGCGCGGCCTGGACGCTCCTAACGCTGGCCAAGGTCATTTGCCCAATTGGGGCAATTTTTGTATAGTGTCCTTAATCGATAGACTAATGAATCAGGCGCTTTAACCGGCGGGACGCCTTTGGTCGACCGCCCGAAAAAGCCCTTCAATTAATGGCGCGGCCAAAGGTCGCCCCTTTTTAGGTCTTAAACTCTTCAGAAGTCGAGGTCAAAATCTATGACTTCCCAAATGGTTTATTTGTTTGGCGGGTCGGCGACCGACGGTCACGGCGGCTTACGCAATCTCCTCGGCGGCAAGGGGGCAAATCTTGCCGAGATGGCGAGGCTGGGCCTGCCGGTCCCAGCCGGCTTCACCATCACGACGGAAGTCTGCGCCGACTATTACGCCAATGGAAAAGAGTTCTCCCCGCAAATCAAAAAAGACGTCGCCGCCGCTCTGGCCAAAGTAGAAAAGCACATGGGGGCCAAGTTCGGCTCGGCGGAGAACCCCCTTTTGGTCTCCTGCCGCTCCGGGGCCCGGGTCTCCATGCCGGGCATGATGGAGACGGTCTTAAACATCGGCTTAAACGACCAAACGGCCCAGGGCCTCATCGCCAAGACCAAAAACCCGCGCTTCGTCTTCGACTCTTACCGCCGGTTCGTGTCCATGTACGGCTCGGTGGTCATGGACCTAAAGCGCGAGACCGAAAAGCACATTGACCCCTTCGACGAGATCATCGAGGAGGTCAAGCGCCTTAAAGGCTACAAGTCGGACACCGAGCTAACCGAGAACGATTTGATTTCCTTAGTCGCCTCGTTTAAGAATCTCATCAAAAGGCGGCTTAACCGCCCCTTCCCGGAGGACCCCAACGAGCAGCTGTGGGGAGCCATCGCCGCCGTCTTCGACTCCTGGATGATCCAAAGGGCCGTGGACTACCGGATGCTGAACCAGATTCCTGAGTCCTGGGGCACGGCCGTCAACGTCCAGGCCATGGTCTTCGGCAACATGGGCTCCAAGTCGGCCACGGGAGTGGCCTTCTCCCGCGATCCCTCGACCGGGGAGAATTATTTTTACGGCGAGTACCTGATTAACGCCCAGGGCGAGGACGTGGTCAACGGCACCCGCACCCCCAACCCCATTAACCGCACTAGACCGCTGCCGGCCGGCTGCTTTTCAACTTTGGCCGACGACATGCCGGACATCTATCGGCAACTGGACCAAATCCGCCTGACCTTGGAAGATCACTACCGGGACATGCAGGATATCGAGTTCACCATCCAAGAAGGCAAGCTCTGGATGCTTCAGTGCCGGAACGGCAAGCGCACGGCCCAGGCCGCTCTTCGCATCGCCTTGGACCTGGTCCGCGAAAAAAAGATCTCCGTGGAACAGGCCATCCTTAAGATCGACCCAGAGCAGCTAAGCCAGCTTCTCCACCCCTCCTTCGACGTCAAAAGCCAAGACTACATCCGCCGCCATATCCTGGCTAAGGGCCTACCGGCCTCGCCGGGGGCGGCCACCGGCATGGCCGTCTTTTCGGCCTCAGACGCCGAGGCCCAAGCGGCCAAAGGCGAAAAAGTCATCTTGGTCCGCGTGGAGACCAGCCCCGAGGACATTAGGGGCATGAACGCCGCCCAAGGCATCTTGACGGCTCGAGGCGGCATGACCAGCCACGCGGCCGTGGTGGCCAGGGGCATGGGCCGGACCTGCGTGGCCGGGGCCTCGGACATCACGGTCGATTACGAACGCGGACTTTTCACCTCCAATGAAGGCGTGGTGGTCAGAGCCGGCGACTGGATCTCCTTAGACGGGGCTCTTGGGGAAATCATAAGAGGAGCCCTTCCCACCAGGAAGCCCGACATCTCCGGGGATTTTTCCGCCTTTATGGATTGGGTGGAAAAGGCCAAGGTCATTAAGGTCAGGACCAACGCCGACACCCCCCACGACTCCGAGGCCGCCCGCCAGTACGGGGCCGAGGGCATTGGCCTGTGCCGGACCGAGCACATGTTTTTCGAGTCGGACCGGATTGACCACGTTCGCCTCATGATCTTGGCCCCCGACCAAAACCGGCGGCGCAAAGCCCTGGCCAGCCTATTGCCCATGCAGAGGGCCGACTTCTACCGGATCTTCCAAGCCATGGACGGCTACCCGGTGACCATCCGAACCTTAGACCCGCCGCTCCACGAGTTTCTGCCCCACTCGGACCGCGAGATCGACGAGCTCTCCGACAAGTTCGAGCTTTCGGCTTTAAAGTGCAAGGATCGAATCGCCGCTCTAAGGGAGCAGAACCCCATGTTAGGCTTAAGGGGCTGCCGCCTGGGCATCACCCACCCGGAAATCACCACCATGCAGGCCCGGGCCATTTTCGAAGCCGCGGTCAAGGCCACCAAGGCCAAGGTTAAAGTCATGCCCGAGATCATGATCCCCTTGGTGGGCCACGAAAAGGAGTTCACCCTCCAGAAAAACATCATAGACCAGGTGGCGAGAGAAGTCTTCGCCGAGTCCGGGATCACCGTCGACTACCTGGTCGGGACCATGCTCGAGCTGCCTAGAGCCGCCTTGTTGGCCGACCGCATCGTCAAAGCCGGGGCCGAGTTTTTCTCCTTCGGCACCAACGACCTAACCCAGACCACCTTTGGCCTGTCCCGGGACGACTCGGGAACCTTCCTCCCCAATTACCTGGAAAAACAGATCTGGGAGACTGACCCATTCGTGACCATCGACCAGGATTCGGTGGGCGAGCTCTTGGAAATCGGCATCAAGCGAGGCCGCTCGGTCAATAAGCGCTTAAAGGTCGGCATCTGCGGAGAGCACGGCGGGGATCCGGCCTCGGTGGCCTTCTGCTGCCGCCAGGACCTTGACTACGTCTCCTGCTCGCCGCCCCGGGTCCCGGTGGCTAGGCTGGCCGCGGCCCAGGAGGCCATCCGCCAAAAAATGGCCAAGGGCCACGGGGCCAAAAAACGGGCCGGAGAGCCGGCCAGGGCCGGAATGCCATCTAAGGGCCAACCTGGCCGGGCCCCCGCTAGGCCGGCCTTAGGCCTTAGCCGATCTCGGGTCGCCAAAGCCAAGGCGGTCCCAACGGTTAAGGCGCCAAAGCTCAAAGTCCCGGCCGCCAAAGTCAAGGCCGACCAGGCCCCGACCAGAGCCAAGGCGGCCAAACCCGCCACAAAGCTAGGGGCCGTTAAAAAACGGCCCGCTAAGGCCGCCAACTTAAACCCCTCGACGGCCAAGCCTAAATCGGTAAGGCCGGCCCAAAGGGCCGGCCAACCCAAAGGTCCGACCGTCAAAGTTAGGGGCGATGGTAGCTCTTTGGCTAAAGCCAAGGCCGCTAAAGCCCCCGTCGCCAAAGTTAGCGGGAGCAAGCCCGCTCCGCCCAGGCGGAGCGGCGATCTAGGCTAAGGCGACGCTGGCCCTTAAGGTCGGCTTTGCCCGCCGCGGCTAAGAAAACCGACCCATAGTCGGGCCGGCGACTGGCCGAAAGCCCGTCCCCTTGGCGCCTAGCCAGGACCAGGGCCTCGATCCATAAAGCCCAATCGACCGAGCCGGGAGAATCATTTCCCGGCTCGGTTTTTCGTCTAAAGCTATTTCGTTTTTTAAGGCTATTTCGTTTTAGGGATTTTTGGCGAAAACGCCCTTCGGCCAATGCCGGCTTCCTGCCGCGACTTTCCGCCTTAAAGCCTTTTGGCCGCTTAAAGCCTTAGGCCTACCGGGCGCCATTTTCGCCTTTGCCCTTAAGGCCTTTAGCCTTTAGCCTTTGGCCTTTAGCCTTTGGCCTTTGGCCTTTGGCCTTTGGCCTTTGGCCTTTGGCCTTTGGCCTTTGGCCTTTGGCCTTTGGCCTTTGGCCTTTGGCCTTTGGCATTTGGCCTTTGGCCTTTGGCCTTTGGCCTTTGGCCTTTGGCCTTTTTTAGCGAGGCGGGTTTTTTGGGGGCTATTTTGGGAATCGCCTCTTTGGCTATTTTAGGAATCGCCAAAAAATCCTCGCTCCAAAATCTTTTCCCACCGCCTTAATGGCCCCGGCCAACACGCCCCAGGCCCCGCCAATAAAAAAGGCCCTAAGCCGCAAGGCCAGGGCCCTAAAGTAAGGGGAAAAAAGGCGCGATCAGACCGGGAAAGCCTCGGCCAGCTTAACCAGCTTTTCGTATTCCAGGTTAACCCGGGCCTGGATCTTTTCGATATCCTCAGGCTTTAGGTGGCGGAACCGGCCCTGCTGCTTTAGGTAGTCGCTAATGGGGATGGGGTTGTCCACCTTGCGGTTTATGACGTAGCTCCCGTCCAGGACCTCGTAGAGGGGGAAAATCCTAGAGTTGACCACCAGGCGGCTGCACTCCACGGCCAGTTCCGGCTTCATGCGCCAGCCGGTCGGGCAGGGGGCGTAAACATGAAGATAGGCGGGACCCGAAATGGCCGCGGCCCGGCGGATCTTGTTCATAAGGTCTAGGTGAAAGGCCGGGCTGGCCGTGGCCACGTACGGGATGCCGTGGGCGGCCGCGATGGCCGGCATGTTCTTCTTCCAGGTGTGCTGGCCCTTGGAGTGGCTGCCCACCGGGGAGGTGGTGGTGTTGGCCCCAAATGGCGTGGCCGAGCTGCGCTGGATGCCGGTGTTCATGTAGGCCTCGT
>JAITIH010000116.1 GCA_031279525.1 Deltaproteobacteria bacterium
CTTTATTTTAGTTGTTTAATTTATCCCGATTAATATTTTAATATATAAAAATACCAAATTTAACTAAATTTATTGAACGTTTTTTTCGTGAGTAAATTCACGCCGGAAATTCGGTTAAAAGGTTTTTCCAACGATTCCCGAAAACAGGGGTTTTTGCGAGACCATCACTCTTACTTTGGGCTATGGCTTAATCTTTAAAGCCAAAAACGGCCTGGCCCTTTTTGGCCTTTAGGGGGGGGCTTGACCCTTTTAGGCCTTTGGGGGCTTTAAGGGAGCGACGGCGGGCTCGGCCGCCTTGGCGGGGCTGGCGGCTTGGGTGGCGGCCTCCATATTGGCGGCCAGTCTCTTCCTTAGGTTCTGGCTGGGGGCGAAGACGGCCCGCCTCTGGGCCGGGATGAGCTTTTTGGCCCCGGTTTTGGGGTTACGGCCTTGGCGGGCCGGGGCGACCCGGACGCTTAACCGCCCAAGGTTGGGGATCCTAACCTCTTGGCCTTGGTCTAAGGCTTCCACGATGACGTCCAAAAGGGCGTCTAAAATCTCGGCCCCGTCCCGGGCGGACACCGACAAGGCCTCGCGGGCCAGCTGGACGAGATCGGCCCGGCCCAGGATAGGTTTAGCCATGGCTTTCTGGCCTCCCCTCGCCCTAAGACCTTAAAACGGCCGACAGCCGCTCGGCTAAGCGGGCGGCTATGGCGTCGAAATACCCATTGACCAGCTCGTCCGTCAAAGTCCGGTCGGGGCTCTGGAAAAAGAGCCGGATGGCCAGGCTTTTTTGGCCTTTAGGGATGTTCTCGCCCCGGTAAACGTCAAAAATGGCGGTTTTGGTCAAAGGCCAGCTCTCGTCTTGAAGGTTGTCCAAGACGGCTTGAGCCGGGACCTCGTCGGCCACCACGATGGCTAGATCCCGGTAAACCCCGGGGAAGCTGGACCAGCCCTTAAAGGCCCTTTGGCCGGCGGCCGGCCAGTCGGTCAAGTCCAACTCCCCGAAAAAGACCTGGCCCCCGGCCGCCTTAAGCCCTAGGGCCTTTTGGGCTTGGGCCCCCAACTGGCCTAAGTGGCCGATCGCCTGGCCGTCGACCAAGACGGCCGCCGCCTGGCCCGGCTCGTAAAAGGGAAACCCCTCATGGCCGAACGTTTTTTCTAAGGGAGCGAAAGCCAACGCCCGGTCGCGCCGCTCGCCTAGCTCCTCGGCCAGGCCTTTTAGGTCCCAAAAATCCACCGGCCGGGCCGGGTCGTTGAAGTTCCCCTGGCCTAAGCGACCGGCCAGCAAAAAGCCTAAAGACTGCCGCTCCAAGGGCCGCTCCGACCCCTCGTTGGCCAGAAAGACGGCCCCGACCTCGAACAACGCCGCCGACCAGCGGCCATGAAACTGGTTAAGGCGCAAGGCCGCCAAAAGCCCAGGAGCGAGGCTAGGCCGCAAGATCCCGTGGTCCTCGCTTAAGGGGTTTAAGACCTTAACGGCCCCCCGCCGGAAGGGGTGGTCGGCGGGCAGGGCCAGCTGGTCCAAAAAGGCCGGGTTGACGAAGGAGTAGCTAATGATCTCGCTTAGCCCCAAACCCGAAAGGTCCCGCCTTAGGCTCGCCCTTAGGCGGTACGGGGTCGGGGCCTTTTGGGCGATGGCCGGGGGTTTGGGCAGGGTGGCCGGGAGGTTTTGGAAGTCCAAGAGGCGGACCGCCTCCTCGGTCAGGTCGATCTCCCGGGTCAAATCCGGCCGAAAGGTCGGAAGCGTGGCCTCGAAAAGGACTCCGTCTCGATCCGGGGCCACCTCGACTAGGCTCACGCCAATGGCCGTTAGAGCCCGGGTCAGGCTTTCTAGGGGCCGCTCGACCCCCAAAACGGCCGCGCAGCGCTTAGGCGAGAAGGGAACCTTAATGGGCGGCCGCGGCCGCGGATAGGCGTCCAAGCGGCCTGGGGCGATTTCACCGCCGGCGATCTCGGCCAACAAAGCCGCCGCCCGGTCGACGGCCAAGGGCGGCAGCCCCGGGTCCTGGCCCCGCTCGAAACGGTAGGAGGCGTCGGTGGCGAGGCCCTGGGCCCGGGCCGTCCGGCGGATGGTCGTTGGGTTAAAGGCCGCCCCCTCCAAAAAGACGTCTTGGGTGTGGGGCTCCACCTCGGAGTTGAGCCCGCCCATGACCCCGCCTAGGGCCACCGGCCTTTGGCCGTCGCAGATCATGACGTTCTGAGGGGCCTTTAAGGTCCGGGCCTGTCCGTCTAAGGTGGTGAACTCGACCCCAGCCCCGGCCAAGCGAACCACGATCCGGGACTGAGCCAACTGGGCCAGGTCAAAGGCGTGGAGCGGCAAGCCCAGTTCCAGCATGACGTAGTTAGTGACGTCCACGGCGTTGTTGATGGGCCTAAGCCCGGCGGCCCAAAGGCGTTTGGCCAGCCAGCTTGGGCTACGGCCAATCTTTATCCCCCGGACGATCCGGCCGCAGTACCGCCAGCAGTGGTCGGGGCACTCTATGTCCACCTTAGCCAGCTCGGCGGCCGGGCGACCTTTTTCGGTCAGGTCGACCCTTACGTCCTTTAAGGGCCGGTTTAAGGCCGCGGCCAGATCCCGGGCCACCCCGCGGACCGAGAGGGCGTCGGCCCGGTTAGGGGTGACGGAAATGTCTAAAACCCAGTCGGGGTCGGGGTAGAGCTTTTTAAGGGGCTCCCCAGGCCGGGCCTCGGCCGAGAGCTCCATTAAGCCCTCGGCCCCGCCGGGCAGACCTATCTCCCAAGCCGAGCATAAAACGCCCTGGGAGACTAAGCCGGCTAAGGTCGCGGCCTTAACCGAGCCGGCCGGCAAGCTAACCCCGGCCGGGGCTAAAGGGTACAGGCCGCCCTCGCGGACGTTGGGGGCCCCGGTCAGGACGGTCAAAGGCTCGCCTTGGCCATAGTCGACCAAGCAAGCCATTAAGGACCGACCGTGGGGTTTGGCCGCCGCCACCCGGCCAACCACGACCTCGGTCAGAAAGCCTAAGTCATCGTCCAGGCCCTCCACCTCTAAGCCTAACATCGTCAGGCGGTCGGCCACCTCCTCCGGCGACAAATCCCCGATCTCCACAAACTCGCCCAGCCAGGCCAACCCCACCTTCATGGCGCCCCCTTAAAAAATTCGCGATTAGCCAGTAACTCTAGCCCCGCCTCGCTCGTAACTTACTTGATTTTTACCATACTTTGGCCGATTGGCCAAAATTTTCCCGCCCGCCTTGAGGGCCCTAAATCCCTCAAAAACTAAAAAACAACCTAAAAACCTATATCTTGGCTAAAATATCCGTAAAAACCCTTAAACTCCCCTGGCCGCCGGGGCTGGGCCTCGGCCCCTCGTCCCCG
>JAITIH010000134.1 GCA_031279525.1 Deltaproteobacteria bacterium
CCAAGCTAATAGCGGGCCTAAACCAAAAAAGCGGCCCAAAAAAATAAACGCGTTTTGGGCCCTTGGGGGTAATCCTAAGTTTCCCGTTAAGCCAAACTTGGCCGGTGGCGACGCCAGAAGCTTTTACTTACAGTATCAAAAACTAACCCAGAAGGGAAGAGTAATCATAGGTCAAAGAGTTTCTATCTTTAGTTCTGTCGTGTAAAAGGCTTTATAAATCGGGATAAAATCACAAACATCAAGCAAATTAATCAGGAAAAAACAGTCAGCGCGCCGAAAAATTTTTCCAGCCGCCATCTTGGTCGTTACCTTAATAATTGGCGCGCGATAAAGACCTAAGGCCAAGAAGGCGGGATCGAGGCGGCTGGGGGTGGCGGCCTGGCCTTTGGCTAGAGCCGTAGCCTTAAGGGCCTTATGGCCCCTAAAGCCTTCGAGTAAAGGCCTTTTTTACTTCGCGACTTAAAAGGTCGACAAGATCGGCTCACATTCCTCTTCGGGCGGGGCGGTGATTGTTTTCAGCCAATATTCGGCCAAGCCAGTTTGGATGGCCATATTTTTGAGGAAGATTTCGGGT
The DNA here is from genome assembly GCA_031279525.1 of Deltaproteobacteria bacterium. Classification (GTDB taxonomy): domain Bacteria; phylum Desulfobacterota; class Desulfarculia; order Adiutricales; family Adiutricaceae; genus JAIROO01. The sequence goes on from JAITIH010000134.1 coordinate 575, forward strand.
TTTTGCCGGTCGATCCGATAGCGACAGGTCAGCCAGATAAGGCCGGTGGCCATCTCCAAGCCCAATAAGCCTCCCGCGCCGGAGCTGTGGTAATTGCTGGCCGCCAATTGCCGAAGAAGGTGGCCTCGCCTCTGGTCGGTGGGCAAGTAGGTAATGGGGGCCTGGCTTAAAAGGTACTCGCCGCACTCGCTAAAGCTGAAAATGATTTTACAATGGCCGATGACTATCGAAGCCTTGGAGTCGGGGCCTAGTTTGACGGAAGGCTGGTTTAAATAAACGGTTAAAGCCCGAAGCAAGTCGTTGATTTTGTTCGTATAATCCATTTTATCCGTAAGGATCCCCAGTTAACGGCTAAAGTTGAGGCTATAATTTAAGTTTAGCAAAAAAAAACCCCAGGCGGTAGGGGAAAAATTGGCTTAAGCCTTCTTTCGCTCGCCTCGCGAATAAGGCCAAAGGCCATTAGCCCGCCGGCCAAAGGATGGCTAAGCCGCTAGAGGACTTTAGGCTTGGCGGTCATTTTCGTTCCCCGCCGATGAGAGTTTCCAAATTTTCGGCCGTTTTGGTGAGGATCGAGGCTTTTTCGGCCAACTTTTTGGAGTTAGCGATGGAATCCTGGGAGGCTTTTTGGGTTTCGGAGGCCCTTTCCTCTAAGGCCAAAATTGAGGAGGCGATGCCGTCCAGGCCGGAAATCTGCTCTAAGCTCCCTAAGGAGATAGTCTGGATCTGGGTGGTGGCCTCGACGATGGTTTCCTCGATGCCTTGGAAGCTGGCCTCCAGGGAAGTGGAGACTTTTTGCCCTTGGGCGGCTTTGTCCAAGGCCTGGGTCAAAAGCTCGCCCGTCTTTTGGGCCGCCTCCCCGGACAGACCGGCCAGGCTCCGGACCTCCCCGGCCACCACCGCGAAGCCGGCCCCCGACTCCCCGGCCCTGGAGGCTTCCACGGCGGCGTTTAAGGCCAAAAGATTGGTTTGAAAGGCGATGGTCTCGATGGTTTTGAGGATTTTGGAGATCTCCGTGGTGGCCTGGGAGATGCCGTCCATGGCCTGGCGCATGCCTAAGACGTTTTTCGTGCCTTGGATGATCTGCTCGGCGGTTTTAGTCATGGAGGCCTCGCAGGAGGAGGTGGAGTCGGCCGCGCTGTGGGAGTGCCCGCTGATCTCGCTCATGGCCTCGGAAATGGTGGAAAGAGCCTTTGACTGGGAGTCGCCGCCGTTGGCCAAGATTTCGGCTAAGGCGTTTATGGAGTGGGCCATCTGGCTGATGGACGCGGATTCTCGGTTTAAGGTGTGGGCGACCGAATAGAGTTGGTTGGCTATTTTAAGGCTGTAAACTACGGTAAAGGCCACGACGACGGCCAGGGCCGCGACCGACAAGGCGGATGTGGCGATGTTGTTCCGGACGACCCGCTTTTCCTCGGCGATGAGCTTTTCCCTTAGGCTTTGGGCCTCGGCGGCGGAGGCGTAAAACTTGGCCAAGGGGACGATGGCCACGACGTCGACGACGTTGTCCAAATCGGCCAAAACCAAGCTGTATTCTTGGCCGTCAATGGCGACTATGGCCTGGCCCGACTGGCCGCGCTTTATTTTGGCGGCCAAGGCCAAGGCCGCGGCCCCCTCGGGCAGTTCGTCAATCCTATGAAGCTTAATTTCCTTATTGGCGGGGTTAGACGGGTCGGCGATTACCTTGGGCCCTAAGTCGGGCTCCCCTATCATGGTGACGATGTCGTTGGTTCTCGGGTTAAAGGCCAAGATCCGTTCGCTTTGGGCTTTGTCGCCGATGGACTTTATGGCCTCGATTAGCCCGTTTAAGGAAAAGTCGATAAAGGCCACGCCCAAGAACTTCCCGTCGGCGACGATGGGGGCGGTGACCGAGACTAAAAGCTCTTGGGAGATGGGGTCTAAGTAAGGCTCGGTCCAGCCGACGTCGTTTGGCGGAAGGCCCCCCTTCGTTTTGGGGGCCGAGGACAGGTAATAGCTTTCGTTTAACTCCGTTTGGAGGATCTGGTCTAAAAACTCGGGGCTAGGGTTTTCCGGAGGGTTTTCGCCCAGTTCCATGTCGTGGCTGTAATCGATCTGGCCGCCGTCGGCTCGGTAGGCGTATGGCTGAAAGTACAGCTCGTTCGGGTCGAAGGCCCCTTTCTCGAAGGTGGCTCCTATCCCGTTGTAAACCTTGGAGCTAGCGAGCAAAAAAGCCGTGGAAAAATCGCCGACCTCTTTGGCGATGGCCTCGAATTGGCCTGGGTTAGCCTGGTTCAGCCGGGTCTGGGCCAGAAAAAAGGCGGCCGTCAGGCGGGCCTGGTCCTCGGTGGACTTAAATAACGCCCGCAATTCGTTTAAAGCGTTTTTGAGGTTCATTTGGGCTAGGTCGTTTTCCTCGGCCCTGATCACGTTGGCGAGATCGCCGACGGCCTGGTCGGACAGAACTTGCAAACTCTGGCCCATCATGGCGGCGTGCCAGAGGCTGAAGCCCACCTGCCCTAAGGTGACCATAAAGAGAAAGCCCAAAAGGGCCAGCATTTTGCGCCTAAAACCCATATTAACCCCAAAAATGAGAAAACTGACGGCGAGATGCGGGCGGACGGGCCACCCAAAAAACTTAGGACATTCATTAACGCGCCCCGCCCCGCCGCCAATGGCGGCCTACGGCGCGCGGCCTTCGGCCAGGGCTGACGTCCTCGGCCAAGGCTGAGGTCCTCAGCCAGGGCGGAGGCCCTCGGCCAGGGCGGAGGCCTATTGCCCAAAAAAGGGCCGCGGCCGGAAAGGCCTAAAGCCGGCTAAGGGGCTAAGAACGCGGAGAAACCGCTATAGCGGAAGGAGCCGCCCGATAAAGGCCAAGGGCCGCGAAAGGCCGCCGCGCAAAAAGTCAAGGCCTAAAGGTCAAACGTCTCTTTGGCTTCCTGGAGGGCCAAGGCCAAAACTTCCGCCACCGTCATGTCCGTGGAGTCGACGGTCACGGCCCCGGGGCTGGGGGCTAAAGGGGCCAGGGACCGCGTCGCGTCGGCCAGGTCCCGGGCCTTTAATTCGGCCGTGACCTTGGCTAGCGTGACCTCAACTCCCTGGGCCGCCAGCTCCAGACGGCGCCGCTCGGCCCGGACCGAAAGGTCGGCGACTAAAAAAAACTTTAGCCTGGCCTCGGGAAAGACCACCGTCCCCATGTCCCGCCCCTCGGCCACCAGCCGGCCCTCGCGCCCCGCGGCCCGTTGAATCGGGAGGAGGGCCGAGCGGACTTCCGGCCAGGCCGAGACGGCCGAGGCCAAAAGGCCGATCTCCGGGGCCCTTAAGGCTTCGCCGGGCTCGCGGCCATGGAGGAAGAGCCGGCATTGGGCTCCCTCCCGCCGAAACTCCAAGCCCATATCCTGGGCCGTAAGGCCAGCCGCCCGCGGGGTGGCGTCCGGTAGGCCTAGTTCGGTTAAGGTGAGGGCCAAGGCCCGGTAGATGGCCCCAGTGTCCAGACAAAGCCAGTCTAAGGCATGGGCTAGGCCCTGGGCCAAAGTGGATTTGCCAGCCCCGCCTGGGCCATCGATGGTTATGACGTTTTCGAACGGGTCGTTTTTTTTCATGGAAGATCGCTAGCTAATGGCCTAAAGGGGGCGTCGTTAAGGCGACGCTTAACGGCGGCCCCTGGCCAGCCCCTAGAAGGCTTGTTAGAGAGTTAGGAATTATAAAACTATTATTAGGCTAATCAAGAGTTTAAATATATTTTTAACGCTACAAAAAAGCGAGATTTTAAATTTTTTTGATTTTCACCCCCTAAAAATTATGGGGGGCGTAGGCGAGATCCATCCAGCGGAATGCTTGCTTAAAGGGAAAGCGCGCGCCCTATGGCGAGACAATTGGCGGAAAAATCGGGCCAGGCCGGCCTGGACCTGGGAATTCAAGGTCAAGGCTCCAATCTTCGCCTTATTATTTCATAAAACGTCAAAAATATAAACCAGGGAAAATTTAACCTTCGAAATTTGGGCGCGTAACGGCGGTTTTTGGGGCCTTTGGGCTCGCCGTTGGCGGCGAGGCCAGGGGAAGCCATGCTTTAGGGGACAATTGGACAAAAATGGGCGAGGGCCATGAAAAGACCCGGTCATTTGGCGAGGGAATGGCTTTAAATAGAAAAACCTTAAACTAGGGCTTTAAGGGGATTAAAATTTTTATTGACAATTACCCTTGGCGCGTCTAATATTCATAAGATCACCAAGAGGACCGCCGCGGCGTCGGCCAATCATTGCCGCGGCTTTTGGTTTTTTGGCATAAGCCGAAATTTTGACCGGTCCTTAAGGCGGCTTTGAGGCCATAATGGCTCCTTATTGGGCCGTTAACTCAGTCGGTAGAGTATCTGCCTTTTAAGCAGAGAGTCGTGGGTTCAAATCCCGCACGGCCCACCATTTGGTTCTCGCGGCAGCGCCGTCCCCATCGTCTAGCCTGGTCCAGGACACCGGACTTTCACTTCGGCAACAGGGGTTCAAATCCCCTTGGGGACGCCACGGGCTCCGCCCTCGCGCCGCGAAGCTTTAGATCCCCACAAAATAGATCCCTACAAAATAGATCCCTACAAAATAGATCCCCACAAAATAGATCCCCACAAAATTCGCGCGAAATCGCGGCCCAATAACAGCGATTCTAATTTTGAGGAGGCCGGTCGTTTTGACTTATTTGAGATTTTGATGGCGTCGCAAAAAGTCCGGAAAATGAAAAATCAGAAAAAAAACCTCTTGAAATTATTAAAAGATTTTTCCGCCGATTCCCGAAAACAGGGGTTTTTGCGGTAAGCGTTCACGTATTTTTAGGCGTCTCAAAGTGGCTTTAAATCAAGGGTTCAGTGGATTAATCCACGGCTAGACCGGCGTCTAGAACGCCAAAATCTCACATTATATTGATTTTACAGCTAATAGATATTAAGACTTCCATAAAGATTTGTTTTATTTATCTATATATCAATTAAAATTTTTATAACAAATTGATATATATTTAAGTGGCT
>JAITIH010000136.1 GCA_031279525.1 Deltaproteobacteria bacterium
AAAGCTCCTTCATGGGTTTGGACTTACCGATCAGGCGGCCAAAGCTGAAGCGGTCGGCCAAAGCCTCTCTTAGCTCCTTGTTCTGCCGGCCCAGGCGGCTGACCTCTAAGGCCTTGGACACGGCCTTTAGGATCTCGGCGTTGCGGCAGGGCTTGGTCAGATAGTCGAAAGCCCCGACCTTCATGGCTTCCACGGCCCGCTCAATGGTCCCGTGGGCGGTCAACAAGATGACCGGGACCTCCTGGCTCCGCTCCTTAATCTTGACTAAAAGCTCAATGCCGCCGCCGTCCGGCATGGTCATGTCGGTCAATACCAGATCCACCCGCCCGTGCTCCACGAAGAGATCAAAGGCTTGCCGCCCGCTTTCGGCCTGGATGACCGCGTAGCCCTCGGCTTCCAGGATTTCGCCCATAACCAACCGATAATTGGGCTCGTCGTCGACAATTAATATGGTCTCGGTTTGACTCATGGGTGACGATTATCTCCCGTTGACGAGTATCACAATAAATTATTAACTTAAAACTTTAAAAATAATATATTATTAAAATTACCTAAATAATAGTTAAAAACTAAACATCCGACTTAATGAAACATTGAGAGGACAAGACGGCGCTGGGTAAATTTGAGCCGGGTAAAACGAAGTCGGATAAAATTGACCCACAACGCGCCCTTGGCTGGGTAAAATGTCCCAGGCCACGGCGGCTCTCGGAACGCGAATGGAGCCGCGCGAAGGCGGCGCCGGGAAAAAATCGCGCTGGCCCTAATGGCGACTAGCGAAAATGTGGGCCACATTAAGGCGGCCCCGGCTCTGGGTCAAACCGATCAAACGGTTCTCAGCCTAAACGGTACCATATTAATACGGCGCCGCAAAAAAACAAACTGGTCAATTACGGCTCTGCAAAATTGTAACCAGGTTGAGGGGCGCTGGCAAAAATAGACCAGGATAACGCGAACGCCAGTTATAATAGGCCAGATAAAGCGGTGGCCGGCCAAAAAGAGCCGGATAAAATGGGGCCTGACGAAATTTGGCTGGGTAAAAAATAATCGGGGAAAAAAGATATTGGGTAAAAGACGCCCAAAAAAATAATCGATTGGGTGGCCCGGGGGGTCTAAAAATATTTTTCTTAACCCTAAATTTCGGGTTTCGCGCCCTCCAAAAGGGCCTAAAACAACCCCCCGCCTTAGAGGCTTAAGGCTTTTTCTGGGGAAACCCCCTAAGGGCCAGACCCCTGGTCGACTTATTTAATCGGCCCTGGCTTAACTTATCTTAACCGGGCCAGGCCCTAAAGCGACTTGACCGGCCTTAAGGCTCGACTCTTCTTACCAGGCTTAGGCTCAAATCGCCTGGCCCCGATCAAATCGTCTTCCCGGACCAGGCCCTAAAGCGCCTTAACCGGCCTTAAGGCTCGACTCTTCTTACCGGGCTTAGGCTCAAATCGCCTGGCCCCGGTCAAATCGTCTTCCCGGGCCAGGCCCTAAAGCGCCTTAGCCGGCCCTTTAGGGCTTAGCTCATCTTAATCGGCCCAGGCCGGTTGCCTGGCTCGAACCCAGGCAAAGGCAGCCTAATGGTCACGATGAGGCCGTGTTCCTCTTCCCCGTCGTCCTCGCCTTCGCCCGCCAATCGCAAAGGCCCCAAAGCTCGCCCCGCGGCCGCCTCTGGCTCTTCGGCCTTTCCCTCGCCTAGCCCTTTACCGTCGGCCTGGCCTTTGGCCTCGGCTATCCCCTGGCCGTCGATTTTCCCTTTGCCGTCGCCTTTGCCGTCGCCTTTACCGTTGCCGTCGCCTTTCCCGTTGGCTTTCCCGGGCCCCGTCCCCGCCTCTGCCCCTTGGACGTTAGTCAGGTCGATGCGGCCGCCATGGCTTTCCACGACGTTGCGGACCAGAACCAGGCCCAGGCCGGAGCCTTTGATTTTGGTGGTGTGAAACGGGGTAAAAAGATGCTGAGCCGCCGTCGGGGACAGCCCTGAGCCCGTGTCGGCGATGGACACTATTAAGTACCCAGTCTCCTCGATGGGGGTCTCGGCGTAAGTCTTGACCGTCAAGAGCCCCCCGTCCGGCATGGCTTGAATGGCGTTGACTAAGACGTTGACCAGGGCCTGGTGCATGAGGGCCCGGTCGGCGGAGATGGGCTCGGGGTCGGGCCTTAGGTCGGCCCTTAGCTCCACCCCGGCTCGGCTCATCTGGACCTCCAAAAGGACGAAAATCTCTTCCAAAAGCTCCTCGATGACCACTGGCTCGAAGGCCGGGGTCTTGGGACGGGCGAAATCCAAAAAGTCGGTGACGATAGAAGAAAGGCGCTCCGACTCGTCGACGATGGCCTCGGCCAGGCGGGCCATTTTCGGGGACTCTTTTAGACTCCGGGCCAAAAAGTCGGCCGACGAGTTAATAACCCCCAATGGGTTGCGGATCTCGTGGGAGACCGTGGCCACCATGCGGCCTAGGTTAACCAGCCGCTCGGCTTGGTTAAGCCGCTCGGAAAGGGCGGCTTTCTCGGCGTTCTTCTGGTTTATGATTTCCTCGCCCCGGGCCACGACCTTCCGCAAGACTAAGGTCAAGACCAAGGCGGTGCCCACGGCCGTCAACAGCGCGGTGAACTGCATGGAGGCGATCTGCTTGTACTCCGGAGTCATGTCCCGGGTCAGCTCCAACACCCCGGAAATCTCCGGGGAAAAATAGTCCTCCATGGCCTTAAAGCAGCGCATGGCGAACTGGCCGTGCGGGAAAAAAGGCCCTAAGCGGTAGCCCTCCCGCTCCCAGACGATGACCGTCCGGTCCTTTAGGTAGTTTAAATAAGCCGTCCGGCCCGAGGCCCCGGGCGGCCGCCAGAACCTAGGGACGTCGCCCCCGCCTAGCCGCAAGGACTCCTCCGAGGGCGGCAAGAAAAACCGCCCCACCGCCTCCAAGTAGGCCCCCAGGGGCTCGGCGAACTTGCCGTTGGGGACCATTTCCCCGGTCTCCTTAGAGCGCTGGTAGACCACCACAGGCTCGGCCGAGTCGGAAGAGTAGATCATAAGGCCGTAGCGGGCGTCGTAGAGGGCCACCCGGCTAATGTCGAAGCCGTGGATGGTGTTCTGGATGACGCTGTTTAGGAAAGTGTAGGCCTCAGGCTGGCTGAGCCGCCCGTCCCCGCCGGCCTCGTAAATGGGCCGCAAAAAATTGTTGTAAAGCTGGAAATTGAGGTTGTCCATGATCATGATGGTGTCTTCCACCACCCGCTCTTGGATCATTTTTTCGGCGCGGCGGCTCATGAAAGCCGCTAAAACTAGGCAGGTCGCGAAAATGGCGGCGATGGCCACGCTGGAAAAGTGCTTGACCAGCCGGAAGGGCTTTTCCGGGGGGGGAGGGGGCCCTCCCCCCTCA
>JAITIH010000187.1 GCA_031279525.1 Deltaproteobacteria bacterium
AACGAGAAAAAACGAGGCTAGGCCGGAACCCCAGAAAAGTTAACCGTAAATTCCCATTTATTTTTCGATCTATAAAATTGGGAATTACGAGCTAAGGGATTTTTAGTGAAAGGCTTTTAGGCTCGCCAAAAAAAGTCGCGGGAAAACGAAGGGGAGGAGGATCGGGCTCGGGGCGAGGCGAGCGGCGAAAGAAGAAAAAGGAAAGCCATCGCGGCCAAGGCGAGGGAAGACGGGGCTAAATCGGGGAAATCTTGGGTAAAAATCCCGGCCATGAAAGAAAAAGCCAGACGATTCGAGAAAAAGTCGAGGTCAAACGAGAAAAAATTGGGAGATAACGAGAAAAAATCGATAGATCCCAAGAAAATCCCCTTAGAAAGCGCGGCCTAAGGCCTAAAATGTCGGCTTAAAAAGCGAAAAATTCGGAAAAACTCCGGAAAATTCGGGAAATGCCAGGTTTACCCTAATAGCCCAATAGCCCCTAAAGCCTCCAAGAAACGGCGTTTGGGGCTAGGATGGTTGGCCTGGGGCCAGATCCGGTCGGCTAGATCTCGCCAGAACTTATCTTCCCTTGGGCCAGGGCCCGGCATAGGCCTTTGGGGCTCGTAATCGGGGTCTACGGCGGCCCTGGCCGCTTCCCTAAGGGCCACGGCTTTAACGTTTTCCTGATCCGCTTGGGGACTGGTCGGGCTTTGCCGGTAGCCGAAGGAGTCGACGGCCGTCGACCAGACGGCCTCGTTCCCTTCTAAGGGGGCCTGGCCCAGTAAATGGCTGGCGGCCAGAAAGACCGTCTCCGTCTCGGGCAGGGCCTGGCAGGCCCGGTCGGGGCAAGGCCGGCTTTCCGGGCAAGGGCCGCAGGGGGCCAGGGTTTGAACGACGAGCCCACCGGGGGCGTAGGGGCCGGTTTCCCGGGCCAGGGCCGGGCCAAAGTACAGACCGACTGAAGGGACCCCTAAGGCGGCCCCTAGGTGAAGGGCCCCGGTGTCGGAGCCTATTAAAAGATCCAGCCCCTCAATGGCTCGCCCCAATCCATATAGATCGGTCTGGCCCACCAGGTCCACTAGGCCCGGGCCAGGCGGCAGGCCATTTCGGAGGGCCTTGCCCAAAGCCCTCTCCCCTGGGCCGCCTAAAAGATAGACGGTGGCCGACCGGCTTTCCATGAGTTTCTGGGCCAGGTCTCTGTGCCGTTCCCTAGGCCAGCGCCTTCTTTGGTGGCCAGAGCCTAAGATTAGGCCCACGGCCGGGTTTTTGGGGGGGGCTTTATGGCTGGCGGGCCCTTTGATTGGCCTTGGGGCCGCCTTGGGCCAGTGGAGCTTGGCCGGGGCGACCTGGCCCGGCTCTAGCCGCCGCCAGACGTCCACCAGGTTAAAAGGCGCCAGACGGCGGTTTTCCCGCATGACGGCGAAGGCCACTTCTTGGGCTAAGGGCAAAGTTAAGGCCCCTTTTTCCCGGCGCGGGCCAAAGACGGCGGCGCCAGGAAGACGAGAGACGATTTTGTCGAGCGCGTTTAAGGCCAAAGGCGACAGGGATAGATTATAGACGGCCTGGGCTTTGAAGGGGAGCTTAATGGGGCCTTCGGCGGTCGGGTCAATCGAGACGACCTCGGAAAACAAACCCGACAAATTGGCCGCCTCGGCCACCGATTTTTGGGAGCAAAGAAGGCCAAGCTCGTCGACCCTTTGGCTAAGGCCCCAAAAGAGGGGGGTGGCCTGGACGAAGTCGCCCAGCTTGGCTAAGGAAAGGGCGAGGGCTTTCACGGCTCGACTCGCGGGCCTAAGCTCGGCCGACGGCCTGGCCCAAAAGGCTCGGGCGCCATCGCGCGGGTTAGGGCCTTAGGCGCTCTGGGCCGCCAGAGAGCCGTCACGACTGGGAGCCAAAGACCCGCCGGAAGATTTTTTCCAGGCGGCGGGCGTAAACGTGCTCGCCAAAGATCCGGGCTTGGGCTTTGGCCACGATTCTCTCGCGCTCTTTGGGGAGCCGTAAGTATTTGGCCATTAAGGCCTTGGCCTCGGCCGGGCCGTCGTAGGCCACGTACTCGTCGGGGGCGAAGAGGTTGGCCAGTTGGGCCCGGGAGTCGGTCAAAAGAAACCCCCCGGCGGCTGGGGCGTCGAAAACCCTTTGGTTAAGGCCGGTCTTCATTTGGGCGCTGGTGACGTTAAGGTTGACGGCCGTGGAGCGGTAAAAGTCGGCCAGATCGCGGTAGTAGCCGAGCTGGCCGCCTAGGCTGGCCCCGGGCAAGAGCGAAAGCCAGCCCGAGTCGCCATGGACGGAAAGGCCGGGGCCGATTAAGGCCTTAAGGATCTTGACCCGGTAAAGGCGGCTGGCCCGCCAGGTGATTAAGGCCCACAACGAGCGGGCTTGGGTCGGGCTTAAGCCCTCGCGCTCGACTAGGGCCGGGGCCAGGCGGTCCGGGATTAGGTCTTCGTTCTTTAAAAAGTTTTTGGCCATGGAGTCGATCTGCGGCAGATGGCCTTGGCTTAGGCCGGAAAGCCTTAAGTATTTCTCCGTGGCCGCGGTTAGGCTGTCGCCGACGAAGGCCGCTTCCCTGACTAGGCTCGCTTTTTTGGGGGCGAAGTAATGGGGGTCGGTGGCCAAGGGCAAATAGTCGACCTTATCGAAGCCTAGGGCCTTTAAGGGCTCTACGTAGTCGAGGTCCCAAGAAAAGACGAAGGCGTCCCCTTGGGGCCCGGGCTCTAGGATGTAAATGGGGCTGTCCACGAACCAGGAGGCGATGGGTAGGCCCAAGCGGGCGAAGACGTTAACCAAGAGGCCTTGGGCGTCCAGGCCTAGGTGGTTGACGGTTAAGACCAGCTCGGGCCGAAACTCCTTAATCTCCTCGAGCAAGGCCCGGTAGGCTTGGCCCTCGGCCCTTAAAGGGTCGAAGGCCCAGCGCTTGACTTTGGCCTTTAGGGCCTCGGCGGCTCTTGGGATCTCTTGGCCTAGGTAGTAGCCCGCGTCCAAAAATAAGGTCCTGGGGGCCTTGGGGGGCCGGGCCGCGAGCTTAGGCGGGTAAAGGGAGCCGTCTAGCCTTAAGTTCGCGGGCCTAGCCAAAACGGTCGGCG
>JAITIH010000271.1 GCA_031279525.1 Deltaproteobacteria bacterium
CGTTTTAAATAGCTTAAACGACGACTTAACCGCGGCTAACCCCCTAAACCTTGGCGACGGCCCCGCCCAAAACGGTAGCCGCGGTAGCCAAGATAGCCAAAATAGCCAAGATAGCCAAAGAAGCCTAGACAGCCAAAGAAGCCTAGACAGCCAAAATAGCCACGATAGCCTAAACAGCCAAGACAGCCTAAATAGCCAAGACTTTAGCGAAATAGACGACCAAAAAGACGTGCCCCTAAGAAACGAGAGCGGCGGCGATAGAGAAAGCGGCGAGAGCTCCCTTAAGGCCAGCGAAAATGGCGTAAGCTCCCTTAAGGACGACGAAAATGGCGTAAGCTCCCTTAAGTCCAGCGAAAATGGCGTAAGCTCCTTTAACGACGACGAAAATGGCGACAATCCGGTTAACGGCGGCGAAAATAGCCAAAGCTCCGTTAGCGACGGCGGCCATAGCGACGGCGACCCAGGGATTGGCCAGGGTATCGTTCAAAGCCTAGCCGCGAAGGCCCAAAGCCCTAGCTTAGGCGGCCCTAGCGACCAATGGAGCCTAGCCACCGCCGGCCAAAGCCCAATCGGGCCGGGAGCAGCCGCCGGCCAAGGGGGCCAGATTAGGGAAATAGCCCTTAAAGACGATAAGCTAACCGTCTACGATTTGGTCGAAGTCTACCGTAGCTTGACCGACGGCCAAAAAGAGCCGACCACCCTTTACGCCTTCGACGCCCACCTGAAACAATTCGTCAAAGAGCTTAGAGGGGAGAACGGCTACCAAAAATCCTTAGGCTGTCGCAACCTTAAGCACCTTCTTTTAAATTTTAGCCCCTACTTTAAGTGCTCGACTCGGGTCAGCCCCGACGGGGTGGAAAGGGACATCGTCGAACTGACCGAGACGCCCTTGCCGCCCGTGGACGAGGCGGCGGCCCCGCCGGCCCCAGCCGTGGAGCTTAAAACCGGGGCCAAAAAGAAGATCGCCAAAGCTAAGTCGGCCAAATCAATCAAAGAAAAGCCTAAACCAGAGACCCAGGCCAAAGCCGCCAAAATTAAACCGACCAAGGGAGGCAAGCGAGCCGCCAAGCCGGAGCTCTTGGCGGGGACGGCCGACGGAGCCCAAAAGGCCGAAACAGCCCCCGAGAGCATAGAGTCATTAACGGTTGACATAAAAGAAGACAAAATCCCCGCCAAAGCTACGCCTGGCCAAACGCCGGACCGCGACGACAAAAAAGCCGCCAAATCCCCAGAGGCCGCTCCGGCCAAAAAAACCGCCGCTATCCCCGCTGACCCCGCCTCGCTCCCCCAAAAAAGCGAGGCCCCCGTTCCCTTAGCCCCGGACTTTTCGGACGAGGCCGACTCGGCTTTAGGGCCCCGGGCGGCCGCCGCGGCCGACTCCGGCCAAACCCTTTGGCCGCGCGAGCGCGAGGCCAAGGCCAAAAGCCAGCCCACGGCCAGCGGGACCTTCCCGGGCGGGACTTTGCCGGACGAGACTTTGCCGGACGAGACCGACCTAGACGAGGCCTTTTCTGGGGAAGCTTTCCCCGACGAGGCCTACCCGGGCGGGCCTAGCCCCAGCTGGCGGAACGGCTCCGGCGGGACCGCCCCTAAGGCCCCCGCCCAGGGCGGGACTTTCCCGGGCGGGACTTTGCCCGGCGAGACTTACTTCGACGAGTTTTTCCAGAACGACTCTTACCGTGGCGGGGGTTACCCCAGCGAGGCCGGCCCTAGGGGAGCTTACCCTGGCGGGCCCGGCCCTAGGGGAGCTTACCCTGGCGGGCCCGACCCTAGGGGAGCTTACCCTGGCGGGCCCGACCTTAGGGAGCGGCGCTTCGGCGGACCCGACTTAAGAGGCGCCTACCACGGCGGGGCTTTCCCCGGCGAGGCCGGCCCAAAAGGGGCCTACCCCGGCGGGGCTCGCTCGGATGGGGCTTACCCCAGCCCGCCCCCGGCGGAGGCGAGGCCTTACCCCGCCCCGGCCGACCAGGGCGGGCCCGGCTATAGCCCGCCGCCTAAGCGGGAACCTCGACCCGTCCCGCCTAAACCCGTAGGGGACTTACGGCTGACCATCCCGCGGCCGGCCGGCGGCCGAGCGGACTACGCCGTGGCCCCCAGCTCCCCCTCCTCGGGGACCGTCGCGGACGTTAACCCCGAACGGCATCTAATCACGGTCAAGGACGACGCGACCGGCCAGTTGATCGTCGGCTACGTCCAGCCGCCCAACGTCTCCTGGTGCCTGGCCAAAGTCCAGTTCGAGCGCGGCGAGACGGGGATACGGGTGGAGTACGCGGCCAAGTCCAGCCTGGACTCGGCCCAGTATAGCCAGTTCATCCCCTCCTTTAACGAGTTTAAGCACTCGGCCTTAGACGAGAAGACCTGTCGGGGCCTTTCGGTGTGGTACCACGACATCGTCTACATGCCCAAGGCCAGCTCCCTCACCGGGGCCGCCCATCCCACCTTCGAGCAAATGCTGGAAAAGCTGGCCAATTTCGCCTTGCCGGAAAAATGGCACTACAACGACGCCCGAAAGCCCTATAACCTTTTGGAAAACTACTTCATGAAGACCTTCCAGAACCTCCAAAAGGAAAAAATAAACCGGTTCATGGAGATCTACCTAAGCCAAAACCGCGTCCCAGACCTTTTGGAGCTAAACGACGCCGGGCTCGCCTTTTCCAGCGACTACCAGCTGGCCGCCTTTAACATTGGCCTTTTGGACCAAAGCAGCCGGGACATCGTGGTGGTCGTCAAAAAGACCGACCCGACTCAAAAGCGCTACGTCTTTAAGGGCTTCGCCTCCTCCAGCGACAACCAGTTGGGCAAAGAGCTAGCCACCAAAATTCACCCTTGGCCGGCTAGGACTTCCTATTACCAAAAGCCCGAGGAGATGATCTATAACAACATCCCCATCGACCTAGACCAGGACGCCCAGTGCAACCACATCATCGTCGACGGCCTAAGGCGGGGCCGGTTCCCGGCCAAGTTCATCGGGGCCGTCTGCCCGGCCAACTTCCAGTACGTGGAGGACGACAGCCGGCTTAGGGCCGACGAGGTGGAGGCCGTTAACTCGGACCTGGCCAAGTTCTTGGAAGATGAGCCCTCGCTCTCCACTTACACCACCATAAAGGAAAAGCTTAAAACCTCCCTAGAGCTCACCATGCGCCAAATCGTGGCCAACCCCCGCATCCCCTTGCCCTTTTGGAACCCGACCCGGGACAAGCTGGCCTTCATCCTGCCCTTGTCCATGACCGACCCTAGGGACTACGACGTGGCCTTGGTGGTCGAGCAAATCACCGACGGCGACGGCGGGGTGGTCAAACCTTTCGTCCACACGATTTTAACCTTGTCGATGGCCTGCAAAGGGGCCCGCCTCATCTCCTCTCTCCAGGACACCTGGCTCGGCAACCTTAAGGACAAAAAGGACAAGATCTTTGGCTCGCCGGCCCCGACCGGGGCCAAGCCCGACTTCCCGCCCATAGTCGCAAAGCCGGTCGGCCCGCCGCCCAGGAGCCTAAAGACCCTCTCCCCGGCCCCGCCGACCCTGCCCTCCAGGCCGCCCCAAAGGGCCCCGGCCAAGCGGACGAGCTCCTCTCACGAGATCCGGGTCAATTTCTCCGAGGAAATTCGCCATTACGCCCAGCCCACGACCAAGGAGCTGACCGGGCCCTTTTTGCAGAAAGTCTTCGAGTTCTGCGCGGCCCGCCAGGAGCGCGGCCAGAGCGAGAGAATGGTCCCCACCCAGTTTTTCCACGAGATCTTGGTCCAGATCGTCCCGCGCCTGGCCCAGGAAAACGGCGGCTACCAGGGGTTTAACCCTAAGTACAGCGATCTGACCTCGGTTTTCGAGCTCCACCAGGACCGGTTTTTGCTCCGGAAGAACCGGGCCGACCGGACCAAGTACGTCTTACTGGCCAACGAGGCCCGAGAATGGCCTTTGGCCGGACCGGCCGGACCGCCGCCCTCCCCGACCATTGGGCCGGGCGTCAAGCAAGGGGCCATCGTCGGGCCGATTCTGGAAAGGAATTACGTCAAATTAATAGACGAGGACGGCCAGGAAAGGCGGACCCGGGTCAAGGACCCCTACGACATGTGCCTCATCCAAAATCTCTTGACCCATAATTGCCCTTCGGTGGACGTGACTTACCTGACGACGCCGGCCCACTATCGGTCCGACCAATACGATGGCCAAAAGAAGATCCCTATCGCCGACGCCATGGATGTTCGCTCCACGGAAATTGGCCCAGACCTAAGGGCCGTCCTGAACACCTCGTTTCCCGGCGACTTTTACCCGGAAATGATTAATAAGCTAAGGGAGGACACCGGCTTTAACCCCAACTACCAAAGCCTTTTCGGATTCTTTCGGATGTACGCCGTCCACTGCCTGGAGTTTCGGAAACACTTGGCCCTAAATAAGCTCGCCCGGCTCCTTTTAGAAAATAATTTTGAGGGCTTAGGGGGGGCCAGGCTCG
>JAITIH010000274.1 GCA_031279525.1 Deltaproteobacteria bacterium
CCAAAGAAGCTTAAGCCGCAAAGGATTGGGCTGGCCAAAGAAGCTTAAGCCGCTAAGGATTGGGCCGGCCGATAAACGGAGCTATGGGAGGCCAGCCGAGGGCGGCCAGCCGGCCAAAAGCCCCAAAAAGGCCTTTGGGGCCAGAATGGGGCGATGGCGCGGCCTTATGGGCGGGGCTTAAGCCAAAGGGGAACCCCTTTTTTTAGGCGACTTAGGCTTTTTTCGGGTATAATTCGCGAGGCTAGGTTTTTCTGTCTTTCTGGCCTAAAATTACGTAAACCCAAAATTTGATTCTATTGAAGGGCGCCGCGCGAGTCGGCCAATGGCCGCCATTGGCTCGCCTTAAGGCTGACCGGCCCCATTTCGTCGCGACTCGCCGCCTAAAGCCTCGCGTTAAGGGCTTTAGGCCGGGGGCTTTTTTGAAAGGCTCAATGCTGACCAGCCGGAATATCGCTATTATCGGGGCCGGGGCCTGGGGCACGGCCCTGGCCATTCACGCCGCTCGCTTGGGCCTTTCGGTCCGGCTGTGGGCCCGGCGGCCTGAGCTGGCCGCCGCTCTCCGCCCGGGCCAGGCCAACGAAAGCTTCCTGCCGGGCTTTCCCCTGCCGCCCGGCGTCTCGGCCTTTAGCGATCCTAAGGAGGCCCTGGCCGGGGCCGCCTTGGTCCTTTGGGTCGTCCCCAGCCACGTCTTAAGGGGCGTGGCCCGCCAGTTTAGGCCACACTTAACTAAAGAGGCCGTCAACGTCAGCGCGGCCAAAGGCGTCGAGGACGACACCTTCGCCACCATGACCGAGATTTTAGCCGAGGAATTCCAAGGGCTCAACCAGTCCATTGGAGCCTTGTCGGGCCCTAGCTTCGCCCTGGAGGTGGCCGAGGGGCTGCCCACGGCCGTGACCTTGGCCTTTCCCGACCCTAAGGTGGCCCGAGAGGTCCAGACTCTCTTATCGGCCCCGGTCTTTCGGATCTACACATCCACGGACGTTAAGGGCGTGGAGTTGGGCGGGGCCATGAAAAACGTTTACGCCATCGCCGCCGGGATCTGCGACGGCTTGCGCTTGGGCTTAAACGCCCGAGCCGCCTTCCTGACCAGGGCTTTAGCCGAGATGAGCCGCCTGGCCGCGGCCGTGGGGGCCAACCCTATGACCATCTCGGGCCTTTCGGGCTTAGGCGACTTGTTGTTGACGGCCACCGGGGATCTGTCCCGCAACCGCCGGGTGGGCCTAAGGCTTGGGGCCGGGGAGAGTTTGGAGGCCATCTTAGCCAACCAAAGGGAAGTGGCCGAGGGGGTCCGGAACGCCCGGGCCATCTGGGGGCTGGCCCAGTCCAAGGGCCTGATCTTGCCCACCGTGCGGGAGACCTTTAGGGTCTTGCACGAAGGTAAAAGCCCCAGGCGCGGCCTGGTGGACCTCTTGACTCGGCGCCTTAAGGAGGAGCTGTCCCCGGATCTCTTCCCCTTGGAGAAGGCCTAATGGCGGAAAAGGTCGGCCTGTTCGGGGGAGCGTTTGACCCAATCCACTACGGCCACTTGCGGGCCGCCGAGGAGTTGGCCGCCCATCTATCCTTGGCCCGGGTCATTTTCGTCCCGTCCGCCCAGCACCCCCACAAGATAACCAACGGCCCGGTGGCCTTCCGTCACCGCCTGGCCATGCTGGAGCTAGCCCTGGCCGGCCGGCCGGGGTTCGAGGCCTCGGCCGTCGAAGAGGCCTTGCCCAAGCCCAGCTTCACCGTCAACACCATCAAAGCCTTAAAGTCTTTGGAAAAAGGCCACGAGCTTTTTTTCCTGGTGGGCTTCGACTCCTTCCGCCATATCCAGATGTGGAGGGGCTACCGGGAGCTTTTGAGCCTCGTCCCCGTCGCGGTCTTTCGGCGGGCCGGGGCCCCAGGGGGCCGGGAAGCCCTAGGGCTTTTGCTGGCCGAGGTCTTGGGCTCGCCCCCATTTTGGGACCAGGCCAAGAAGGCCTTTCTCCACCCTAAATGTCGGGCCGTCCATCACTACGAGGGCTGCCGCCTATATATCTCTTCGACGGATTTGCGCAAACGCCTGGCCGCCGGGGGCTCGGTTCGCTACCTTTTGCCGGAAAAGGTCCGAGTCTACCTGGAAAGGCGAGGCTTGTACTCGTAAAAAAAAAATTGAGGAGCCGATGACAGAAGACCCGCGTCCCGCCTCGAACGCCTCTGACGATGGGCCCGCCGCCTTGGGGCGGCCCACCGTCGCCAAAGCCAAAAAAGCCCGCCCAAAGCCGGCGGCCCGAGGGGCCGCCGGCCAGCCCGGCGGCTTAAGCCCCTCCCTAGCCCCTAAGGCCCCTAAGGCCCCTAAGGCCCCCAAGGCCTTTAAAGCCCCAAAAGCTCCAAAAGCCCCGGCTCCGCCGCCCCAGGCCGCGGCCGCGGCCCAAGCCGCGCGGGCCAAGCGCTCGAAAGCCATTGTCCGGGCCGGCCGGGCCGGCCAGGCGGCCATAGAGGCTTCCCTAGGCCCCACCCCTTTGGCGGGCTTGGGCCAGGCCCAGATGGCGGTCCTGGAAAAGTCGACTTCCGCGGCCAATAAAGCCCAGGCTAAAACCCAAGGCGAGGCCGGGCCGGCCATAAGGAAGCCTAGGGCCAAGGCCCCGGAAGAGGCTAAGGCCCCGGAAGAGGCTAAGGCCCCCGCGAGGAAGGCCAAGGCCCCGGAAGAGGCTAAGGCCCCCGCGAGGAAGGCCAAGGCCCCGGAAGAGACCGAGGCCCCCGTGAGGAAGGCCAAGGCCCCGGAAGAGGCCGAGGCCCCCGTGAGGAAGGCCAAGGCCCAGGAAGAGGCCGAGGCCCAGGAAGAGACCGAGGCCCCCGCGAGAAAGGCTAAGGCCCCTGGCCAGCCTAAGCCGGCCGCTAGGCCGGCTAAGGGAAAAACCCCGGAAAAGTCCGGGCCATCCGCGAGGAGGCCTAAAGAAAAGGCCCTTAAAGAGGCCGAGCTCGCCGCGGAGATGGGCTTTGAGACTAGCGAGTCGGCCCCCGAAAAGCCGGCCCGCCCCAAGAAGAGGAAAGGCCCGCCGGTCAAGCCGTCCGGCCGGGCCCTGGCCAATCTGGTCCTGAAGGCGGCCATGGAGCACAAGGTCAAGGCCCCGATCCTTTTGAACCTTTCGGGGCTGTCCTCGGTGGCAGACTGGTTTTTTATCGCCAGCGCCGACAACTCCCGCCAGATCCGGGCCACCGCCGAGAAAATCGTCCAGCGGTCCCTAGAGGCCGGGGTGAAACCCCTAGGCCAGGAAGGCGTAAGCCGCGGGGATTTGCACTGGGCCCTAGTCGACCTGGGGGACGTCGTGGCCCATATCTTTAGCCACGAGGCCCGGGACCTCTACGACCTGGAAGGTCTGTGGGCCGACGCCCCTAGGGGATAGGGGGCGAGTCCGGGGCAGGGGGCCTCGCTTTAGGAGCGGCGAGGCTATGGAAGGGACCCAAGCTGTGGCGGCCGCCAGTCTAGAAAAGACGGCGAGGCCTAGAAGGCGAAAACCCGCGGCTAAATGGGTTAGGCCGCGTTTCCCCGGATAAGGCTTTTAATTTTCTTAGGAAATGGCTAAAACCTGCCTAGAAGGTCGCTTTTAGCTTCCAGGACAATCGTTAATGCCCCTTGAAATGGGGCTAAAGCCGGCCGATGAGTGGCTAAAGCCGGTCGGCGAGAGACTAAAGCCTTCTGGAGAAAACCGGCTAAAGCCAAGAAGGGGAGAGGCGGCGGTCGGCTGGAGATAAGCTGAATCCCCTTGGGAAGCAGCTATATATCTAGAAAATAGCTGCATATATCTGGAAAGCAGCTAAATATATCTGGAAAATTCAATTAATAGTTATGAAAATTTGTAAAAAATTTCTAATGTCATAAAAGTATTTTTAGAAATTTTAAGTAATTTATCAAAGCTCATTTATATTTTGTTTAAAAAGCCTGTAAATTTAAAAAATATAGTATATTAACAATACTAGTTGTTTTTATTAAAAACAGTTTTCAATTTGATAGCGGTTTTTAGGAGGTATTATTTTACCACTAAAAAATTTTTCCTAAATTTTTTTCCCGCCGCGGCGGCGAGGTCCAGGCGGCTTGTCCCTAGGATCCATAATGCCGGTCGTTAAAGCCAAATGCCAAGCCGTTAAAGCCAAAGGCCAAGCCTTTAAAGCCAAAGGCCATGCCATTAAAGCCAAAGACCGGCCATT
>JAITIH010000081.1 GCA_031279525.1 Deltaproteobacteria bacterium
GATGGCCAGCATCTGCTGCTCTCCCCCGGAAAGGGTCCCGGCCATCTGGCCTTTCCGCTCAAAAAGCCGAGGAAAGAGGTCGTAAACTCGCTCTAAGTCCGGGACGACGTTCTGCCCCTTCCGGGTGAAGGCCCCTAACTTTAGGTTCTCCTCCACGGTCATGGGCCCAAAGACCCGGCGCCCCTCGGGGGCCTGGGTCACGCCCAGCTCGACCACCTCGTGGCTGCGGAGCACGTCGATGCGCCGGCCATTAAAATGAATCTCCCCGCCCGAGGGCCGGACCAAGCCGCTAATGGCCATGAGGGTCGTGCTCTTGCCGGCCCCGTTGGCCCCTAAGACGGTCACTAGCTCTCCACGGCCCACAGAGAGATTCAGTCCGTGGACCGCCTCCACGCCCCCGTAGGAGACCTGAAGGTTCTTTAGCTCCAATAGCGGCCGCTCCTCCAATTTCGCCCTCTTTCCTCTTTCTTCTAGACTTTCGTAAGGCTTAAAACCCCTTAAAAAAAGAGCTCGCCACTTAATCCTCGGCCTGGCCTAGGTAGGCCTCGATGACCCTAGGGTCGCTCTGGATCTCCAGGGGCGTGCCCTGGGCGATGATGGACCCATTCTCCATGACCATGACCCGGTGGCAGACCCGCATGACGAAGCCCATGTCGTGCTCGATCAGCATGACCGTGACGTCCCGGTCCCGGATCCGGCGGACCAGGCCCACAAGGTCGCGCGTCTCCTGCTCGTTCATGCCGCCGGCCGGCTCGTCTAAAATCAAAAGTTTTGGCTCAGTGGCCAAGGCTCTAGCGATCTCTAGCCTTCTTTGGTCGCCGTAAGCCAAGGAACCGGCTAAGGAGGCCCACTCCCCGGCCAAGCCGACGAACTCCAGCTCTTCCATGGCTCTTTTGATGACCAGCCTCTCCTCTTGGCGCTGGCTGGGCAGGCGCAAAAAGGAGGCCACCACCCCGGAGGTCAGGCGGCAGTGCCGGCCGGAGAGGACGTTGTCTAAAACCGTAAGTTTAGGGAAAAGCCGGATGGTTTGGAAGGTGCGGGCGATCCCCAAGGCCACGATGCGGTGGGGTTTGAGGCCGGTTATGGCCCGGTTGGAAAAGAAGATATGCCCGTCGTCCGGGCGGACCGAGCCGGTGATTAGATTGAAGATTGTGGTCTTACCGGCCCCGTTGGGGCCTATGAGGCCGACGATGAGGCCCCGCTCCACGGCCAAGGAGGCCCCGGCCACGGCCACTAGGCCCCCAAAGGTCTTGGTCACGTTGGAAAGGCTTAGGATTAACACTAGCCCGACCCCCCGGCGGGGTATTTTTCGTCGTAAGGCGGCGGCAGGCGATATTGGGTGGGCTTGGGCGGCCACAGGCCCTGTGGCCGGAAGATCATCATGGCCACCAAAGCCGCCCCGTAGGCCAAAAGCCGCAAATCCTGAAAGTCCCGGAAGAGCTCAGGCAGGCCCATGACCAAAAAGGAGCCTAAGACGACCCCCTTCTGGTTGCCGCTCCCGCCTAAAATGACGATGGTGAACATGACCACCGACTCCCCAAAGGTGAAGGACTCCGGGGAAATGGTCCGCATCTTGGCGGCGAAAATAGTCCCGGCCATGCCGGCCCA
Organism: Deltaproteobacteria bacterium; assembly: GCA_031279525.1. Lineage (GTDB taxonomy): Bacteria > Desulfobacterota > Desulfarculia > Adiutricales > Adiutricaceae > JAIROO01. The sequence continues at coordinate 1,609 of JAITIH010000081.1, forward strand.
GGCCGCCCCGATGACAAAGGCCATGAGCTTGTAGGCCGTGGCGTCGACCCCCATGCCCTCGGCGGCCACCGCGTCTTCCTTTATGTACTTTAAGGCCCGCCCAAACCTAGAGTTCTCCAGCCAGTGGAACAAAAGAGCGGAGAAAGCCACCATGATCCAAATTAGGTAGAAAAAGTCCACTGGCCTCGCCACCCGGTAGCCGAAAACCATCGGCCGGGCGATCCCGATGAGGCCGTTGGGCCCGCCGGTCAGGCCAAAGACGTCGTTGGTTAAGGCGATCTTAACGATCTCGACGATGCCGATGGTGACGATAAGAAGGTAGTCGCCCCTTAGGCGAATGACCGGGATGGCCACCGCCAAGGCCAAGAGCCCGGCCCCCAAGGCCGCCGCCGGCAAAGTGGCCAAGATCGACCAGCCGTAGGTGAGGTTTAGATTGGCCGTGACGTAGGCCCCCACGGCGAAAAAAGCCGCGTGGCCCATGTGGAACATGCCGGCCAGGCCCAAAATGACGTTTAAGGACAAGGACAATAAGGCGTAAAGCCCAACCATGGACAAGAGATCGAGGATGTAAGGCGAGCTCCGAACGTTTAAGGCCGAGAGGATAAAGGGCAAGGCCAAGAAAAGGCCCGTCCCCAAAATCTCGACCGACCGAGCCAACTTAAGGCGGCCGAGTCTCATAGCTTTTCGGCCACTCTCTCGGACAAGATCCCGGTGGGCCGGAAAACCAGGATTAAAATCAGGGCCACGAAGGCGATGGCGTCCTTCCAGGCCCCGGAGACGTAGGCGTCGCCTAAGGTCTCCAAAAGCCCCAATAAAAGCCCGCCGATCATGGCCCCAGGTATGTTGCCAATGCCGCCTATGACCGCGGCCGTGAAAGCCTTTAGGCCATAAAGCTGGCCCATGTTGAAGTTGATCTGGCCATAGTAGACCCCGACCAACAGGCCGGCCAGGCCCCCCAAGGCCGGGCCAATGAGGAAGACCACGGCGATGACTCGCCGGACGTCCACGCCCATGAGCTTGGCCGCCCCCTGGTCGATGGCCGCGGCCCGGATGGCCAGGCCCAGGCGGGAGTGGTTAATGAAGAGATATAGCCCGGCCATGATGGCCACGGCGGTCAAGAAAACGAAGAGCCGAATCAAAGAGACGCTCTGGCCGGCCACTGTCCAAACCACCTTGGGCAGGATGTCGGCGTTGTAAGCCCGGTACTGAGCCCCCCAAACCGTCATGATGACGTTCTGGAGGAAAATGCTGGCTCCCAAAGCCGAGACCACCGCCGCCAGACGGTCGGAGTGGCGCAAGGGTCGGTAGGCCACTCGCTCCAAAATGTGCCCGGCCAGGGCCGTGGCCCCGGCCACAAAAACGACCGTGAACCCGATGGCCAAAGCCGGGCCAAAAACCCCGCCCCAGTCCAAGGTCACCAAAAAGAAGAACCCCACGAAGGCTCCCAAGGCGAATAGCTCCCCGTGGGCGAAGTTAATTAGTTTCATGACCCCGTAAACCATGGTGTAGCCCAAGGCGATGAGGGCGTAGATGCTGCCCACGGTGAGGCCAAAGATTATCTGCTCGACGAAGTAGCCCATGAAGGGGGGTCTTTCCGATCGACTCAAAAGGTCTTAAGCGAATGCGCGTCCATTAAACTAAGGCCAACAAAGCGCGGCCGTAAAACAAGGCCAAAAAGAGATCAAGGTCATTTAGGCTTAAGGCCCGCGCGGAGGGCCTTAAGCCAAAAAAGCGTAAAGGTCTTTAGTTCTGGAGAACGAACTCGCCTTTGTCGTCGACTTTATAGAGGCGGTAAACCTCGCCGATCCGGTCGCCTTTCTCGTCAAAGGCGATGGCCCCAGATAAACCCGTAAAACCCTTAAGGCCCGAGTGGAGGAACTCGGCGATTTTTCCCGAGTCCGGGCCGACGTTTTTGATGGCCTCGGCGATGACGCTAAAGGCGTCCCCGGCCAAAACCGCCCAGACCGAGCTGGGCAGCCCTCCGTGCTTTTCCCGGTAAATCTTAAAAAACTCTAAGGCCGCCGGGCTTTTCATGTCGCCGGGGCCTGGGGGGCTGACGAAGTAATAGCCGGCCGCCGCCTCGGGCCCGGCGATTTCCACTAAGGATCGGTTGTTGGTGGCGTCGCCTCCGATGATGGGAACGTCCCAGCCTAGATCCCTTTTCTGGCGCAGGATCATGGCCGCCTCGGGATAGTAGCCGGTAAAAACGACGACGTCGGGGTTCTGGGCCCTAATCTTGGACAAAGGCACCGCGAAGTCCCGGTCCCCTGGGTTAATGGCGTCGAAATAAACTTCCTTTACGCTCAGCTCTTTAAAGATCTCCCTGGTCTCGTCGGCCAAACCCTTGGCGTAGGAGGTGTTGTCGTGAAGGATGGCCGGCTTGACGAAGCCTAAGGCCTTAACCTGATTGGCCAAGACGCGGCCCTGCTCGTCGTCGCGGGGACAGGTCCGGAAAAAACGCTTAAGGCCCTTTTCCGAAAGGCGGATGGAAGTGGAGCCGGTGGCCACCTGGACCACGCCCGCCTCGTCGTATATGTCTTGGGAGGCCTCGGTCACGGCCGAGCCGTAAGTGCCCACCACGGCCACCACGCCCGTGGTGACCAACCGCTGGGAGGCCAAGGCCGCCGTTTTTGGGGTGCCGCCGTCGTCGCCGACCGAAAGAGCAATCAAAGCTCCATTGATCCCGCCCTTGGCGTTAATCTGGTCGACCAGAATGTTTAAGACCTTAACCATATCCTGGCCTTCGGAAGCCCAAGCCCCGGTGGTGGGGGCCATGAGCCCAATCTTGACGGCGTCGGCGGCTTTAGCCTCGCCCGCCCCAAACAGGGGGAAGAAAACCGCTAAAGCGATTAATAGAAAATAAGGTAAACGCCTACCCATGTTTAAACTCCTTGTTGCGCCTATCCCACTGGGGAAAAGACCCATTGACTATGGATAACCGTAAGGGCCATTGGCGGCCCTCGCGGCTATGGTAACCGTCGAGAAAAAAAGCTCTAAGGCGTGACGTAAGGCCAAAAGCCTTAACCAATCCGGCGCCTAAGCCCAAAAATTTTTTGGGCTTTAAGCTTTTTGATAAAAGGCGGCCATGGCTTTCATGGTCATCCAAAGATCCGCCTTGGAGGAAATCTCGAACGGCGAGTGCATGGAAAGGATCGGGGCCCCGCAGTCGACGATGCTTAGGCCGTGAAAGGCCAAAGACAAGGCCACCGTGCCGCCGCCGCCGTATTCCTGTTTGCCTAACAAAGTGCTCTGCCAGACGACGCCGCTTTCGTCGAAGACCGAGCGCACGTGGGCCATGTACTCGGCCCGAGCCTCGGAGGCCCCGTATTTGCCGGCCCCGCCGGTGTAGCGGACGAGGCAGGGCCCTAAGCCAATCCGGGCCGCGTTCAGCTCGTCGTGCACTTCCTTAAAGGTCGGGTCAAAGGCGGCTTCCACGTCGGCCGAAAGGGCCATGGAGGCGGCCAAGGCCTCGGTGACCGCCCGCCAGTCGTCCTTGGCCCCGGATTTGGCCAGGGCCGCCGCGGCCAAGCGGACCACGAAATTGGTCTCCGCCCCGGTGGAGCCGTAACTGCCAATCTCCTCGCGGTCGAAAATAATCAAAAGCGAGGGCTTTTGAAGCTTTTTGCCCGCCAAGAAGGCCTTTAAGGCCACGAAAACCGACAAGCGGTCGTCTTGGCCGTAACCGCCAATTAAAGACCGATCCAGACCCACCTCCTGGGCCGGGCCGGCTGGCACCAGCTCGATCTCCGAAGAAACCAGGTCGTCTTCGCTAAGGCCCCACTTTTTATAGAGAAAGTCTTTGACGGTTTTTTTAAGCCGGTGCTTTTCCTTGGCCGAGCCAGTGGGGATGGTGGCGGCCAGGACGTTTAGGCGCTCGGCCGGGAAGGCGTCGACGAGTTTTTTGTCCCTTTGGATCCGGGAGTCAAGGTGCGGCAATAAGTCGGTGATGGTCAGAACCGGGTCGCCCGGCTCGTCGCCAAACCGAAAATTGACCTCCCGCCCGTCCTTTAAGACGCAAAAGCCCCACATAGCCAAGGGCCTGGCCAGCCACTGAAACTTCTTAAGGCCCCCGTAAAGGTTGCTTTTTAAAAGGCCCAGGCCGCCGTCCTCGTAAAGGCAGCGGGGTTTTAGGTCCAGCCTGGGCGCGTCCCCGTGGGCCACGATGAGGTTAAAGCCTTTTTCCGCCGACCGCCCCGGGGCGTACAGCCCAAAAAGCTTGCCGTGGTGGGCCAGGTACCCGCCCTTAGGGGCCGGCCCGCCCTGGGCCAGATCGACCAGCCCCGCCTCTTTGGCCAGGGCCAGAATCCTAGCCCCGACCGTTCGCTCGGTTTTGTTCTCGGAAAGAAACCGCCGGTACTCCGCGGCCAGGGCCTCGACTTCCTCGCGCTGGCGGGCCGAGAGATTGTCCCAAATAGTCGGCCGGCTCTCGGGCTGGTCGTCGTCGGAATTGGGGGCTGGCCGTCGGGCGGCTTTGGGTAGTTCGGACGCTACCTTGCGGCGACTGGAGGCCATGGGCGGGAATTTAGGCATATAGGGTTTATTTTCTCCGAATTTGGCAAAATTTATCTTAACGGTTCCGCCCGCATTCCTTCTGGGCCGAGCCAAATAAACGGGCCAACGATATTTAAGTTCAGAAAAGACTAGACGAAAAAAGCTCTGACGTCAAGATGGCCGGCTAAATAATTGCTAAACAATGACGCTACACATATTAAAATGTAACTTTGGCTAAAAACATCTTCTTTATAGTTTCTAATTTAGAAAATCCACTGGCTTCCGCTTGAAAGCGGCGACGACCGCGTTCAAAAAATGGCGGGCCGTCATTGGCAACCGACTGACGAAAGAAGAATCGTCGGCCATGAATCGTTTAGGGATTGGGCTTAGGCCATAGACGATTGAGTCGCGGCCTTAAGGGATTGAGTCGCGACCTTAAGGGGTTGAGTCGCGACCTTAAGGGGTTGAGCGCCTGACTTAAGAGATAGAGCCGCGCCTCTGGGGACATGGAGGATAGAAGTTCCAATCCAAAAAGCCGCCTGACGCGCCTTCCCCGATCAGGAATAGGCTAGCGTCAAATAGCCGGCGACTTAGCCATAACTTTTAAGGTAAGGCCATAAGGGCTTAAAACCGCCGCCGCCGTTAAATGGCGGCGGCGGTAAGGTTAAGCTTTAAAATCTGACCGCCCGATAAGGGCGCGCTAGAGGACTGGGGGACCGAATCGTCAGAACTCCAGGCCAAATCCCACGATGACGTTGAACCCAGGCTCTGGCATGGGGCTGGCCGTGATCGGGGTGTATAACTGATTGAATATGTTTCTTAAGCTAATCGAGGTGTTGTATTTAAAGTTGGCCATCGTTCCCTCGAAGCCAAACGAGAGATTGGCGGTTTGAAAGGCTCTACGAAAGTTAGACGCGGTGCGAACGCCATTGGCCGACATGCTCTCGGCATGGGCCCCGCCGGACATTACGGCGTTAAGGTCCGCGAACAGCAAGGTCGACTCGGCGACCTGGCCTTCGTATTTTACGCCAAGCTTTCCCCAACGCGAAGGCTGCCCGTTGTGATTGGTCTTAAAGCCAGTGCGGGGATCCTCGGTTCGGTAGTTTAAAAGAGTCAATGACCCGTAAGGCGTTAGTCCATAGCCATGAAGTTTATACTCAATGGCTAGCTCTACGCCGCTATTTACGGCTTGACTGTAGTTAATGTACTGATAGCTTCCGGTGCCAGGAACGTTTTGCATAGAAAGGCCGTTGGTTAAGTCGTTATAAAACAAGGCTAAATCCACTTTTAACGTGCCATCGTCGTATCTGGCCCCTAATTCGTAGTTTTCCGAGGTTTCCGGCTTTAGGTCCGGATTGGCCAGCAAGAGGCCAGATCCCATAAATTTCATGGTCAGGTTAGGATTTCTATAGCCCTGTGAGTATAAAGCCCTTAAATATAGGTTATCAACGCCGTTCCAGACGACGCCGACGTTGCCGACTAGCTTTTTCTCCTTGCTGCTGTCCAGCATGCGCGGATTCGAGCTATATTCTTCCAGCTCGAGCTCAAACCAGTTTTCCCTTAATCCTAAAGTAAAGGTAAAATCGCCTAATTTTAGCTCGTCTTGGCCGAAAATGGCGTACATTTTCTGAAAACCGCCTTGGCGGGCGCCTGGAGTCCTGACCCCCGCTCTATTGAAACTATAGGCTTGAGATTGCATTTCGGCTTTGTCGAAATCAAAGCCGACTATCAAATTGTTAGGCCCAAAAACCCATTCGCTCTGGATGGAGCCGCCTATCGATTCGTGCTCCGAGTGGGTGCGGCTAGTTTTGCTGCCTGGATTATGCGTAGCGCTATTAATCGTCGCGTCGGAGCCGTTAATCCGCTCGGTTTTCTGATAAAACCCCGTCACCGTTATTCTTTTTAGAAAATCGGCTAAATTTCTCAAGTCAAGGCGTCCAGTGTAGCTGGTTCGATCCTGCTTTGGAGTGACGCCCACGGTGGCCGAAGTAACCTCCCAAGGCTTAGCGGGAACATAGAATCCGCTCTCGATCAATTTAGTCAAAATAGTTTCATGGGTGGCCTCATTTCGGTCGAACATAAAGCTGACGGCTCCGCCGCCCCAGTCGTAGGCGAGATTTCCGTTGTAATTGCGGTTGGTAAAGGCCGAATGCCAAACTCTGTCGTGAGGAATCCGCCGATCTTTCGCGTCGACCCCGCTGCCGGCCAATCTATAGGTAAAGCCTTTGTACCGGCCAAAAATCGCGACTTTTGGCTCAAAGCCTTCGGTGGAGCCATCGTAAATCGCGCCTATATAGGCTCCGACGGGTTTGTCGTTGTCTTGGCCTTGGGCGGTTTTGGTGATTATGTTGACGACTCCGCCTATGGCCTCAGAGCCATACAAAACGGAGGCTGGTCCTTTAATAACTTCGATTCGCTCAATATTTGACGGGTCCACGTAATAAAAGCTGCCGTCAATGCCAGTTAGCTGCGGTTGCCGAACACCGTTCACTAAAATCATGGTTCTGGCCCCGCTCATGCCTCTGATCATGATCCTGCGGGCCGCCCCAACGCCAGTTTGGCCATGGATCGTGACCCCAGGCACGTCCCATAGCTGGCTGCCAATGTCCAGCTGAGGGTTGCGCCGCAACTCTTCCTCTCCGACGACGCTAACCGACATCGGCAGCTCCTCAAGCGGCCTTTCGGTCCTGGTCGCGGTGACCATGAGCTGGCGAACCCTTACTGTTTCGTCGGACTCTTGCGCTACGGCCAATTCGTCGACCAAAACGAAGGAAAGCGTCAACGCCAATATCGAAATAAACAAAGCCATAACCGAAGATCTTAAGCGAAAGGCGCGCCAAACGCCCGAAATGGCGGATAAAGTCGAGGATTTCGCCCAAAATTCATAATCGCGTGACGCGCCCATATTCTCTCCTTGACGCAAAGCAATAGCGGTGACCGCAATTGATACGGAAAAATTAAGACGAAAAATTATGCTGATGGCTAAATAAACGTGCTATATAAAACTATAGATTTTGATATGTTTAAAATGGCAATTAATTTATAATATGGAAGTAAAATAAATTAATAAATATTTCCCCCATAAATCGGCGCCATCGTTAAAAGACCAATTACGCTGGGAAAAGAAAACTTAATACGCTTAAATGTTGTCATATTAATTATTTCATTTCCCAAAATAGGTTTTTTAAGCGAGGGCGCCTAAATGCGCTGAAGCTGACACGTAAACGATCTTTCAGCCGCCCACGAAAAAGGTCAGGTTGCTTAAATAAACCGTCTCGACGGCTTCCGATTTGTCTTTGTTCGGCACGGCGTGGCGGACTTTGAGAATCCACAAGCCGTCTTTGACCGGTAAAAAGTCGACTTCCCCATTTTTATCGGTCATGCAGTAAAACGCCTTGGCCAATCCCCAGCTGCCAGCCGGGTTAAAGCCGCGAAAATCGCCTAAAACCGCCTCCCTAGCCAAAGGTTTCCCCTCGAAAAGCACTTGAACTTTGAGGGACCCGCCCGCCTTAAGGCTAGCCGGATTAGACAAAGGAACTATTTCCAAAGTAGACTTGCCCTG
>JAITIH010000085.1 GCA_031279525.1 Deltaproteobacteria bacterium
GATGGCCAGAACCATGAGAACGGTTAAGGGAACGACCGCGGTCTTAAAGTCTACGTAGGACCCGAAAACCGAAAGCCCGATCAGCTGGGCCAACCCCAGCCCGACTAAGTAGCCTATGACCCCGCCGATCAAGACGACCAAGAAAAGCTCCAACAAAAATAAAAAGACGACTGAGAGGTTGGAGGCCCCTAAGGCCTTTAAAAGCCCAATCTCCACCCCGCGCTCCATGATGCCGGCGGTGACCAGATTGGAGATGGCCAAGGCCGAGCACATAAGGGTTAGGACGGTCAATAAGATCATCAAGAGCTGGAGTTTGCCCAAGATGGCCCCCTCGGACTCGGCCACTCGCCTAATGGCCTTGACCCGGACCCCAGGGAGGACCTCCTCGATCTGATAGGCGATGGAGCTGATGTAGGCCGTGCAGTACCAGGTGTCCCACTCCAGGCGGGATAAGCTCCCCGGGTTTAAGGCCGCCCGCCGGGCCAGCTCGTTTTCCGGGGTGGTCAGGGCCGAGACCTCCACGCTCTCGACCAAACCCTCGCGACCGGCGAGCTCCTGGGCCAGGGCCAAAGGCGCGAAGATCCGCTCGTCCTCTGGGCCGCCACCGTCGAAAACGCCCCGGACCGTTAAGGCCCGGGTTTTGTCCCCGGCCATCGCGGTTAGCTTGGCCCCAGGTCTAAGGCCCAAGTCGTCGGCCAGCTTCCGGCCCACCAAGACGCCGGTTAGGTCGGAGTCGTCCCCTGGCTGGCCTTCGATCTTCCACCAGGACTTTAAGGCCGTGGCCCCAACGTCCACCTCGTCGCCGGTGGGCAAAACCAGATGCTTATTAAACCAGGTCCCGGTTAAAAAAGCCTTTTTGTCGCCGATTTTGACGGGAACGCTAAGGTAGGGGGCGAAGTCGACGATATTGTAGGCCCAAAAGATCATCTTAATCTTGTAAAGCTCGCTTTCGGGGATGAAATTCTCGGCCGACTTCTCGTCTTCGCTCGCCCCCTCGCCCTCGTCCTCCAAAAGGTACATCTCGGCCAGCATTGAGGCCCCCCTGGGGACGACGTTGAGATTGGCTCCGTAGGACTTAAGTTCCTGGTTAACTTTATCGCCCACGTCGAACATGACGCCCAACATGGCCGCGGCCAAGGACACCCCCAAGGCCACGGTCAGGACGATGAGGCCGTTTTTGCGCTTTTGGCCGCCAAAAGCCCCTAAGGCCATTTTCCAGATCACGGTCGCCCCCTAAACGCCAAAAAGATAAATTTGCCCCTAAGGGCCCTGGCCCTCGCCGGCCGGCCGCCCTAAGGCGGCAAAGGCTCGTCCGGCTAAAAAAACTCGCCCAGCTTAAAAAGGCCAGCCCAGCTAAAAAAGGCTCGGCTCACTCAAAGCGGCGCGTTTCTTTTTCCAAGCTTTCGGCCTCAATGACGAGTTTCCCGCCTTGAATCTTAAAGTCCAAAGGCACGGGGTTGCAGCCCCCAGGAAATCCTATGGTCACCTTGTTCATGACCACGTCGCAGAGCTTGCAGATAACCTCGTCGCCCCTTTGGTAGTAGCCGGTCTGGCCGCAGATGTCGCAGGCGTCCAGCCCCACCCCGTAGGCCGTCTCGCTTTTGCGAATCACGATAAACCGGGTCGCGACCCCGCTTTTCGCCATAAATTGGCGCCGATGGAGTTTGCCGTCGCTCACCTCGGCCAAATCCAGCTCGATTAAGCCATTATTGGCGACGACGGCCAAAGGCTCGTCAATCTTGGGGCCTCGCTCCTGGTAGGCCTTCAAAGCCGTGACCGAAAGGAGAAAGACGGCGAAAGAGGCCAAAACCAAGACGCCTAAAGAAAACTGAAAACGTAATTCAGCCCGCATCTTGCGGACCAGGGCCGGGTTGGCCCCAAATGGTCGGGTCAGGCGGGAGCGGACCATCTGGACCAAGGCCAAGCCGCCCCAGATGGCCATCTGGGCGTAGAGGAAAAAATTGTCCCGCTCCAAGAAAAAAATGACGGCCCTGGTCAGCTTCCGGGACCGCGGGAGCATCCCGCGGACGGTCATGATCTGGGTCGCCTTTAGGGCGACCAACCCCAAAAGGACGAGGAAGCTGGCCAAAAGAAAGAACCGCAAAAGCCTTTGGGGGACGGCTCGGGCCTGGGAGGCCAGGCCTAAGGCCAAAATCGAAAGGAGCGTTAAGCCGGCCAAGTACCCTGTCCATCTGACCAGGTAGTCCACGTTGAAGATTGAGTCTAGGCCCACCCCGAAGTCCAAAGGGTAAATAAAAAGGTCCGGCAGGCCATAGGCCACCCATAAGGCGATCAAGAAAGCCCCTAGCCACAAGGTCGCGGGGGCCTTGACGGCCAGCCGATTTTGGGGGGTGGGGAAGATAGCCATAAAAACTATGGTGGCCGGAATCATGGGCCACAGAATCCCGAGGTTGTAAAACTCCCTGGTCACCCAGCCGGTCTGGCGCTTTAAGACGGCTAAGGTCAAGGCGGCCAGAACCCCCAAAACGAAGCCCGGCAGGACGGCCCGACGGGCCCCGCCTCGGTCGTACTCCCTCACCCCGGAAAGAACCGTAAAAACAAGGGCTAAGGCCAGGGCCATGGGCCAGGCCCCGTCTAGG
>JAITIH010000151.1 GCA_031279525.1 Deltaproteobacteria bacterium
GGGACTCGTCTACCTGGGATTTTTCCCTTTCTTGGGTTCTCTTTTTTAAGATGGCCTTTAGCTCGTCCACCAACCGACCGGCCCGCCGCCGAAAATTCGGGTAGGCCTTGTCGCGGCTTAAGGCTAAAGTTTCCCGGGCGGCCAGACGTAGGCCCCTGGAGCTGGAAAGACGGCCTGCCTGGCTAGCTAAGCGAGATTTGAGCTCTTCCAGCAAACTCTGGGCCCGGCCTAAGTTAATCGCCGCGTACAGAAAAATCCTATCTAAAAAGATCGGTCGCCCGACCAAAGGCGGCAGGGCCAGCCAAACCTTGGCTAGCTCCGTCCGGCGGGCCACGACCGAGCGCCATAAAGACTCAACGCTGGCGGCCAGAGCCTCGCCCATTTTAAGGGATGAGGCCCTTTTTTCGCCGGTGAGGCGAGTTTCGGCCTTTTCCAGTTCGGCTAAGGCTGCGGCTAAGCGCTGGTCGGTCTCGCTTCGCCTATCCGCCAGGTCCTGGCTTTTGGCCTCGAGATCGCCTAGGCGGCCCGTTAGGGTTTTTAGGCGCCCGGCCAGATCCACGGTCTGGCCCGAGCCGGTCGAAAGGGCCGCCTTCAAACCGTCCATATCCTCTAGAAACAGGCGCGCGGCCATCCGCCAGCGCTTGTGCCCCTCTAGGACCGCGCGGGACTCGCTTAACCGCTCCAACAGAGCCTGGGTCAGATTGGTCAGGGCCGGGGGGGTGGCCTCCAACTCGCTTTCCGGGCCCATGGCCAAAAGGCGGGCGGCCTCGTCCAGCTTCTTGGCCTGATGGATCTTCCAAAGGCTCTCGGGCCGCCAGCGCTCGGCCAGCGACTCCAGCTCTTTGCCTAAGGTCTGGGCCCGGGCCAAGGAAGCCCTAATGGCCGAAAGCTCGCCAATGACTTTTTTGTATAAAACCGGGTCGCTGGACTTATTGGCGTCTATGGCCTCGTCCACGGCCAAAATGGCCCCAGCCACCGACTCCGGGCCCCTAGGCAAGGGCGGTTCGCGGCGCCTGGCCAGCTGGGCGGCGGGAGGATCCATGTTTAGCGTTTTTAAGAAATACTCGGTCAGGGTGGTCGTCCCCAGGGCCCTGGCCATGGAGACGGTTAAAGTCGGCTCGGGGACGGCCGGCTCGGGCCGGTAGCCCTCAGGCGGACGGAAGACGGCCAAAGCCTTGGCGAACTCCCTAGCCACGGTCATGAGTTTAGGGACGTCCAGTTTCTCGCCGGCCTTATAGCGAGCTAGCTCCTGGGCCTGGGGATTGTCCAAAGCCCATTCGCCGCTCTGGCCTGGCCTTTTTGGGCCAGGCTTTTGGTCGTCAAAAGCCGTTGTCAAACGCCGCCTCCCGGAACCCGGAAAAAAACCGACTTAGGCCCAACCCTCTAAAAGAAGCGGGCTCCCAAACTCGACTAATCGTAGCATAACCAGATATTATTTTAAACAGATTTTTTTAATTCTTTAAATAGCCTTATAAATTTATTCTAAGCGCATCATAAGCCCTATCGGGAAAAAGCTTTAGCCAATTGTTGAGTATCTGAACGAATATGATTTTTCTGGTCTGATTGGGCCAATCGCCGGCCAAGCCGCTTAAAAGCCCTTTTTCAAGGCGCGGCCTTCAGGCGTTTGGCTTTAGATTACCCGTAAAATAGCCCCGCCTTCGCCTTCTAAGATGGTTTGGCAAAGGTCCGGAAAATGAAAACCGGAAAATAACCATTTGAAATTATTAAAAGATTTTTCCAACGATTCCCGAAAACAAGGTTTTTGCGAACCATCGAAATAGCCCCGCGTTCGCCTTCTAAGGCGTAATAAACTTATAAACAATTTTAAGATAAATCTGATGCTTTGTAGCCGTTCTGACTAATACTACAACGAATAGTTGAGAGGTTAACTCTTCTCAAGCTCCGTGTTATCATTTTTAATAGGCTATTGCCCCTAAAATTTGGGACCTGTTTAAGAGAATTAAAATTTTTTGGCCAATCCAAAATACGGTTGATTTTTCCCTTGACATTAGAAATCCAAAAATCTATTTTATAAAAAACGCGAGAAAATAGCCAAAAATCCCTGAAGGAAGCGGGTGACGCCCTTGGAGTATAGATTAAGTAAGGAGCTTTTTGAGGGCGATTTCGGAAAACTCGGTCAATCCGTCGGGGGCGTCAAAGTCGACGAGACCAAGAGGGAGCCTCTCTGGGACGATATGGCGGGTAAGCGCCATTACCTTGGCTAGGTGAGCGTTATTGGGAGCCTTTGGCGAAATGCCTCATGACCTTAGGGACGAATGGCGGTCGGGGCGATTGGCTTCCGTTCCGGGGCGTACAAACTTTGGGCCTAAAAACAAGTTCATCGGCTTAGGACGAGTGGACGAGGTTGGCCATGGCGCCAAGCCTGGTAAACAACGACCGTTTCCTGACCTTTCCAGTGGATCAAGGTTAAAAATCCGACCTCCCACGCCCTCGCCTTCGGGCCTTAAGCGCCTGTGGACGGATTGGCTCAAATGGCCTGGGGCCGAGCCGCTCATGGCCAAAAGAGCAAGTCGACCCCAAAAGGCCTAAAGGCGCCTCTGCGGCGCGGAGAGCTGGATCCGTCTCGTGACGACCAAGGGTTTAGCGGCCAAAGGAACTCGTTCGTTTATCGCGGTAATTAGGTTTTAGGGGAATATTCGTCAAAATCTAAAGCCGCGGCAAACGCCACCGCCTTCCAGCCATGATGTCAGTCGCCTTGACGACCCGGAAGAGGCGATCGTATCGACGCTCAACGAAATCCCCCTCCATTATCCAGGTATACTTAGGGACTTTAGGTTTGAACACGAAACTTTGAAACTCGTAAGAAAGCGGTTTTTCAGAGCGTATTCGCCCCTACGCCCCCTTCCTCTATCGAAAAGAGCCTGTCGGGTGTTTTAAAATTGTCCTCCACGGGTTTGTTAGCGATCTCAACCGCAAGTCGATCGAGCCGATTGGCTTTGGCCTAACGGCGAGCCAAAAGACGTTCGGTGCGCCCAGAACTTCATCACCCGGAGCCCTTGGGAGCCACGCCAGCCTGCTGAAGGCGAATCAAGAGGAAGCCATAAGGCTTTTCTCCGACGCGAACGGCCTACTCACCGGCGACGGTTGCGACTTTCCCCAAAAAAGGACAGATGAGCGCGGGGGTCGCCCGTCAATGGCGCGGAGCTTTAGGGCAAGAAGGAGAACCGCTTAGGCCTGCGCGACGCTCGGCGTAGTCGGCGACAAAGGCTACGGGCTGCTGAACGCCCGGCTGGGCATGCCGGAAAAGTGGCGCTCGGACGACGACGGCTATCCCTAAAATGCGCGAAAAACGCCGCCGTCCCCGGAGAGCTTTTTCACAAGACGAAGAACCAGATCCTTTTGGAGACGATCGACGAGATAGTCAAGTCCGGCGATTTCAGGAGCTGGCGCGTCGGGGTCGACGGC
>JAITIH010000202.1 GCA_031279525.1 Deltaproteobacteria bacterium
CCGTGGGCCCTAGGCGATCGACTGTGTCCCCAGACCCCGACCGTCGGCTCTAGGCGATCGACCATGGCCCCAGACCCCGACCGTGGCCCTAGACGTCAACCGTGACGTGGCCCGAAGCGAAAGACCGGAAGCTTTAGGTCTAAACCGAGGGCCTAGACGATCGACCGTGTCCCAAGAGGGGCTAAGGGCGCCGGATCTAGCCTTAGCGGCCCAATGCGATCGGGCGTTAGTCGAAAATGGCTTCAGCGTTCGGTTTCTGCCCATTAAGGCCTGTACGACCGCGCGCTGGCGTTATTTTAGGCTTTTCCTGGCCATTTTTTCGAAATAATAGGGGATGACCAGGTTTAATGAAGCCAGGATTGGCCTCAACGATCGACTGTTAGTCAGAACAAGACGATCCGTTCGTCTCCGATCTCAAAATTTTGGCCCCTAACCCATAATTTGGCGACGACTTAAATTGGCCCCGAAAGAGCTATTCCGATCGCTTGTTAGTCTAAAGGGACCTAAGCGTTAGTCTCTTGTCCTTCAAAGATTTCGTGGTCGTTTAAGCGATCAAGGCCAAGCTTGGGGTAATGGCGCGGGGGCCTTAGCTTAAACCGGCGTAGGCCCGGCTAAGGCCCCAGGCTAAGGCCCGGCTAAGGCCCCAGGCTAAGGCGCCCAACGCGGAAGGTTAACCCAAGCGTTTGGCGCGGCGGCGAAACTTCTGGCGCGGCGGCGAAACTTCGTTTTTCTGGCCGGGCTTTTTTGGGGCCAGGTTGGTCGGCTAGGCTTTTGGGCCCTTTGGGGTTGACTGGGCCCCCACAGTCGGCCAAATCGGCCGCGGCTAGATCCTGGCTTACAGGCGGCTAGTCCTGCGGGGACAGGGGGCTATTGCCCTCGCCATAGCTTTCGAAGAGGCGCCGGAAAATCGCGTCGGTCCAACGGTAGAACCTTTCTGGCTTAAAAATGCCCTCTATCTCCTCGACCGAAAGGTGGGCGCGGAGGTCAGGGTCGTTGACTAAAAGCCACATAAAGTCTCCCCGGCCCTCGGCGGCCAAAAGGGCCTGCTTTTGAACTAGGCCGTAGGCCTCGACCCGGCTTAAACCCTTGCGACAGAGGGCCAAGAGAACCTCTTGGGAGTTGTAAAGGCCGTGGGTCAGGGCCAGGTTCTTGGCCATGGCTTCTTTTTTGACGACCAGGCCGGCCACTAAGCCGTTTAAGCGAAATAGAAGAAAGTCGGTCAGGCCAGTGGCCTGGGGGGCGACGATTCGCTCGGCCGCGGAGTGGCTGATGTCGCGCTCGTGCCAGAGAACCACGCTCTCCAAGGAGGCCTGGGCCAGGCCCCGGACCACCCGAGCTAGGCCTGTGACGTTCTCGGCTAAGATGGGGTTTTTTTTGTGGGGCATGGCCGAGGAGCCCTTCTGGCCGCGGCCGAAGGGCTCTTCCACCTCGGCCACCTCGGTGCGGGCCAAGAGCCGGATCTCCACGGCCAGGCGCTCGGCCGAGGTGACTAAAAGGGCCAGGGTCTGAAAAAAGAAGGCGTGGCTGTCCCGGGCCACGATCTGGCTAGAGACGGGGGTTGGCTTTAAGCCAAGTTTCGCCAAAGCTCGCTCCTCAAGCTCCGGGGACAAGGACTCGGCGCTATAGTCGCCTACGGGCCCTGAGATCTGGCCGTGGCGCATTTCCTCCATGGCGGCTAGAAGTCTGGCCTCGGCCCGGCTAAACTCGGCGTAAAAGGTGGCCAGCTTTAAGCCAAAGGTGGTTGGTTCGGCGTGGATCCCGTGGCTGCGGCCAATAATGGGGAGATCTTTGGTCTCGTACGCCCTCTTTTTGAGGGTGGCCTTTAAGGCCTGCAAGTCGGCCAAGATTATGTCCCCGGCCGAAAGGAGCCGAAGGGCCAGGGCCGTGTCCAAAACGTCGGAGCTAGTTAAGCCAAAGTGGAGGAACCGGGCCGCCGGGCCGACGCTCTCCTCCACCGAGGTGACGAAGGCTATGACGTCGTGGCCCACGGTTTTTTCGATCTCGGCGATCCGGGCCTCGTCGAAGGCGGCCTTGGCCAGGATCTCCTGGGTCTCGGCCGTTGGGATTAGGCCCATTTCGGCCTGGGCCTCAACCACGGCCAGTTCCACCCGCAGCCAGGAGGCGTACTGGCTATGGAGGGTCCAGATTTTGGCCATGTCTGGCCGGCTATAGCGTTCGATCACGATCTAGCTCCCGCCGCGTCGCCCGCGGCCGCCCAAAGCTCCCCCGCTGGGGTCGCGAGGCGGCCTAATAGACTGGCCGCGTAGGCCTCGACTATGGTCGCGCGGGCCAGTTGGCCGTAAAGGCTCGAAGGGCCTATGAAGTTAACTATTTTGTTGGTTCCGGAACGGCCGGACATCTGGCCAAGGTTCCGGCCGGGGCCGGTCACTAGAACCTCTAGCTCCTGGCCCACCAGAGCCTGATTAATCTCTAAGGTTATTTTCCGCTGAAGATCCTGGACTAGATCTAAGCGCCGGGCTTTTTCCGGCTCGGGGATTTTATTGGGTAGCCCTAGGGCCCGGGTCTGGGGCCGGTCGCTATATTTAAAGGAATAGATGGAGTCGAACCGGGCCTCGGCTAAGGCCGAAAGGGTGTCCGCTAGGTCCTCTTCCGTTTCCCCGGGAAATCCCACGATGACGTCGGTGGAAAGGGCGAGGAGGGGGGCGGCTTTTTTAAGCTTTTTGACTAGCCCTAGGTACTGGGCCCGATCGTAGCGGCGGCCCATGGCCTTTAAAACCGAGTCCGAGCCGGACTGAAGGGGGAGATGGAGGCTGGGGGCCAGGGTTTTTAGGGAGCCAAAGAGCTCGATGAGCTCGGGCGGGAAGTCTTTGGGGTGCGAGGTGGTGAACCTAAGCCGCCAAAGTTCCGGGTAAGCGGCCAGCCTTTTCAGCAGATCCACGAACGGCGAGGCTTTCCCTGCGGCGGGCGAGCCTTTGGGGGCGTAGGAGTTGACGTTCTGGCCCAAGAGGACGATCTCCCGGCAGCCCCGGGCCAAGAGACCCTCGACCTCGGCCAGGATCTCGCCGGGCTCGCGGCTTTTTTCCCGGCCCCTTAAGTAGGGCACCACGCAGTAGGCGCAGAAGTTGTCGCAGCCCTCCATGACGGTGACGAAGGAGCTTAAGGGGGCGGCTTGGCTGGCCGGGGCCGCCGGCGGGCGGGGCTCGGCCCCGTCGCCGGCCAGGATGATCGCGGGCCCTTTTGGGTCCAGCCGGTCCAGCAAGGCCGGAATCTCGGTTAACCGCCGAGGCCCGGCCACGAGGCTAAGAAAGGGGACCTTTTTTAGGAAGTTGGCCCCTTCCTGCTCGGCGAGGCAGCCGCCCACCCCGACGATGAGGTTAGGCCTTGCTTTTTTTAGGGACTTAAACTCCTTAAGGCGGCTAATCACCCTTTGGGCCGCCTTTTCGCGGATGGAGCAGGCGTTAAAGAAGATGAAATCCGCCTCGTCGGCCTTTTGGGCTTTGACCCAGCCCCGCTCGGCCAAAAGGCCCTCCAGTCGCCCGGAGTCGTAGACGTTCATCTGGCAGCCAAAGGTGGTTAAGGTATAGCGTCTCATGGAAGCCTTTAAAAGCGGCTGGCCATTCGTTTGGCCTTATTTCCCCTTTTGGCCAATGGCCCATAGGGGCTAAAATCCCATTAAGCCCATGGCCTATGGCCTGTGGGGCTGGAAAACCTAAAGCTAAAATGGCCCGAAAAAGGCGAGGAAGCCAACAAGGAGAGCCTTGGCCCAAGGGGGGCCATAGGGCGGAAAAACCTTAAAGCGTAAAGCTTAGGGTTGGATGTCCTAAAGGCCAAAAAAAGCCAAAATACTTACCCTCTAAGGCCAGCCAAAAAAGGCTTTACGGCCAAAAAAGCCGCGAGCCAAAGGGCTCTTACGGCCAAAAGCCGCAAGCCAAAGGGCTCTTACGGCCAAAAGCCGCGAGCCAAAGGGCTATTACGGCCAAAAG
>JAITIH010000218.1 GCA_031279525.1 Deltaproteobacteria bacterium
CTAAGGTCATGAGGTTTTTCACCAAGGCCCCCAATAACGCTCATCTAGCCAAGGTAATGGCGCTTACCCGCCATATCGTCTCAAAGTGGCTCCCCGCTTGGTCTCGTCGACTTTGACGACCCCGACGGATTGACCGAGTTTTCCGAAATCGCCCTCCAAAGGCTCCATACTGAATCTATACTTCAAGGATGTCACCCGCTTCCTTAGGTATTTTTGGCTATTCTCTCGCGTTTTATATAATATAGATTATTTGATTTCTAATATTAATATAAAAATCAACCATATTTTTTATTATCCAAAAAATTTTAAGTCTCTTAAACATACCCCAAAGTTTAGAGGCAATAGCCTATTAAAAAGGATAATACGGAGCTTGAGAAGAGTTAACATCTCAACTGTTCATTGTATTACTAAGTGAATTGGACTAAAGTCCTCATTTTTTTTAGGGGCGGACCATTAAAAACCAGGCGCGGCGGGCCAAAAGGCCCTATGGATTGCTGGATTTTTTTGATTATTCGCTCTTTTGGCTGTTCGCTCTTTGGGTAGTTCGCTCTTTTGGCTCGCTCGCTTTTTTGACGGTTCGAAAAAAAGCCCCGTAAGCTTTCTTACGGGGCTTTAAGAAAAATGGCTTAAGGCCAAAACGCCCTGGCCTACAAGCGACGATTAGGGAAAAAGGGCTAGAGCTGGGGCCTGGGGGTCAGCTTACACAACTTCACGAATTCAGGGACCATGTGCTCCCACTCGATCAGCATGAGGTGGACTCCCCTAATGCCGGGCATGGTCTTAAACTCCTCGATCTGCTCGGCGGCTATCTTCATGCCTTCCTCGGCTTGCTTCTCCTTGGCCACGCCTTTTAAGCGGTTGATGAACTCGTCCGGCACCAAGATGCCGGGGACGTTTTTCTGCATGTAGCGGGCCATGCCAAGGTTTTTAAAGGGGGTGATCCCGGCCATGAAGAAGGCCTTCTCGGTCAGGCCCATGTCCACGGCCTCTTTCATGAAGGTCCTAAAGCGGGGCATGTCGTAGATGCACTGGCTCTGGAGGAAGTCCACCCCGGCCTCGACCTTTTTGGCCGTCCGGTGGATGCGATACTTTTCCGGGTCGGCGAAGGGGTTATAGGCGCAGCCGATAAAGATCTTGGGTCGGCCTTCCTCGGGGAGTTCCTGGCCGGAAAGGAGCCGGCCGTCGTCGCGCATGGATTTGACGGTCTGAATCAGGCCAATGGCGTCCATGTCGAAGACGTTCTTGGACTGGGGATGGTCCCCAAACTTCTGGTGGTCGCCGGTCAAGCACAGAAGGTTATTGATCCCTAAGGCGTAGGCGCCCATGATGTCGGACTGTATGGCGATGCGGTTGCGGTCGCGGGTGACCATCTGCATGTTACACTGGATGCCGGCTTTCTGGACCAAAAGGCCGGCGGCCAATGAGGACATCCTCACCACGGCGGTCTGGTTGTCGGTGATGTTGACCGAGTCCACGTTGCCCACGAGGTGCTTAGCTTTTTCCCCGACTTCGTGCCCGTCCGCGCTGCGGGGGGGGCCTAGCTCGCCGGTCACGGCGAAGTTGCCGGAGACCAGGACTTTTTCCAGGTTGCTTTTAGTTTTGATTTCGCGGGTCATTTAACTAGCTCCTCCCGAACGATCTTTCTCGGCCCGCCGTCGCGAGACTTGGTCCAATCTTTAATGGGTTGGATGGGGGCGAACTCGGACAAGCGGCCTTCGTCCATGTACTTGGAGGCGATGAGGTGCCAGACGCACTCGACTTCCTTGGAGATCTCACAGACGCCGTTCGAAGAGCCGCCGCAGGGGCCGTTCATGATGCTCTTAGAGCAGCGGCTAACCGGGCACATGCCGCCGTACAGGTGGATGACGCAGTTGCCGCAGGCCTGACAATGCTCCGTCCAGATTCCGTGGGCCAGGGCCCCGCCAATGAAGCAGGTGTTAAGGGACGGGTAAATTTGTTCCTTCGGGTACCTTCTGGACAAGAACTGAGGCCCGACCGAGCAGGCCATGGACAAGATGGCGTCGTAGCCCTTACCGACCAGGTCGGCCAACTCGTCGATGTACTCGGGGTCGCACTGGCGCTCTAGGGTAAACTCGTCGACGGTCAGCTCGTTGCCGTCCTTTTGGGCGTCCAGCCTTAAGAGGGCGGCCAAGATTTCCACTTCTTTGGTCCCGCCGGCGTTACAAACGGTCACGCAACCGCGGCATCCCACCAAGAGAACCTTCTTTTTGCCGGCGATGAAACTCTTTATCTCGTCGATCGGCTTTCTTTCGCAAATGATCATCAGTCTACTCCACTCCGGGACTGGGACCCATTAGGCCGCCAGTTGCTTTTTGATAGGGCTGGGCCCCAAACCTTTGACGACGCCGGCGAACTCGTCAACATACGCCGCGAACTGGGGCCCCTGCGAGGCCGAGACGTTGACCATAGCCAGACGCTCTGGTTCCAATCCGATCTTTTTTAGCTCGTTTTGAAGATAGACGACGCGCTTTTTGGCCCGGATGTTGCCATCCAGAAAGTGACAGCCGCCTTCCAAACAACCGGCCACGTAAACCCCGTCCGCTCCGCTCTGTAAGGCTTTTAAGGCCAAAATGACGTCAAAGCGTCCGGAGCAGGGGATGAGGACAATCTCCACGTTGGGCGTGTACTGCAGACGCATGGAGCCGGCCGTGTCGGCGGCGTTGTACGCGCAGTACTGACAGCAAAAAGCTATTATTTTAGGCTCAAACTCACTCATATCGACTCCCTTAGGCGGCTATTAAGCGATAAAGCGCCGCCTATATAAATTTCCTTTTTATGGCCCCTTAATCGAAGGCCGTAAGGGCCCCCCCAAAAGGGGAGGGCCGCTTACGGGGAGGCTAATTACGCGGGCTTGGCCTTCTTTTCCACGATCATGGCCTCGACTTTAGCCAGAAGCTGCTCGTCGGTGAAGAACTGGAACTTAATGGCCTTGCCCGGGCACTCGGAGACGCAGACCCCGCAGCCGTGGCACATGGCCGGTTCCATGAAGGCGTGGCCCCGTAAGGCCGGGTCCGTTTCGTTTCGGACTATCTTGGGCACCTGGACCGGGCAGGCCCGGACGCAGGTGCAGCAGACCGCGCATTTCTCCGGGTCGACCACGGCGATGACCCCGCCGACCATGATGTATTCCTTGGACAAGATGGTGGCCACTCGGGCCGCCGAGGCCTTGGCCTGGACGATAGTCTCTTCCAAAGGCTTGGGATAGTGGGCCAAGCCGGCCAGGAACTGGCCGTCGGTGGCTAGATCCACGGGCCTTAACTTCATATGGGCTTCGAAGAGGAACCCTTCGGCCGAGAGCTGGCCCTTAAAGACCTCGACGATCTCCTCCCGCATGGGGGTGGGATCGACGCCGGTGGCTAAGGTCAGGCAGTCGGCCTCGATGAGGACGGGTCGATTGAGGACGTGATCCTTAATGGTGATGTGGAGCTTGCCGTTGGGTCCGGCCGTCACTTCCGGCTTGCCGCAGTCAAGGCAATACTTTATGAAGCGGACGCCGCGGCTGCGGGCCTCTTGATACAGTTTCTCCCGGAACCCGTAAGTTCTGACGTCCCGGCAGAGAATGTAAATGGTGGCCTCGGGGTTGCGGTCCAAAATGGTTAGGGCGCTCTCGATGGAGTGGGTGCAGCAGATTTTCGAGCAGTAGGGCCGCTCGGGTTCGCGGGACTCCACGCACTGGATGAAGGCGAAGGTCTGGCCGGGCTTTTTGATGGCCTCGCTGTTGGTGGCCAAAAGCTCGTCCATGTCCAGGGACAGGAGCACGTTGGGGTTTTCCCCGTAAAGGTAGCTATTGGGCTTATGGGCGTGGCCGCCGGCGCACAGGACCGTGACCCCGTGGCTGATGGAGAACTCGCCTTCCGGCCCTAAGCACTTAGTTTCGAAGTTGCCCACGAATCCATGGGACGACTTGGGAACCGTGTTTTTGTAGATTTTGATGAGGGGGTGGCTTTCCACGTCTTTAATGAGCTTGGCCACGTAGCCGCGCACGTCCTTTTCCCGAGAGAAGATCTTGGGGCCGTTGCCGCCCAAGACGTCGGTCTTCTCCAGGAGGTGGACTGGGTAGCCCAATTGGGCGATGGACAGGGCCGAGTTCAAGCCGGCCGCCCCAGCCCCCACGACCAGGGCTTCCTTGGTGAGCCCCATGCGGGTCTGGTACATCTGCTCCAAAAGGGCGGCCTTGGCCACGGCCCCGCGGACCAGGTCCTTGGCCTTCTGGGTGGCTTTAGCCGGCTCTTTCTGGTGGACCCAGGAGTCCTGGTCCCTGATGTTGGCCATCTCGAAGAGGTACTTGTTAAGGCCGGCCTGGGCCAGGGCCTCCCGGAACATGGGCTCGTGGGTCCTAGGGGTGCAGGAGGCCACGACTAGGCGGTTCAGCTTGTGCTCTAAGATGGCGTCCTTAATTTTCCCCAAGGAATCGGCCGAGCAGGCGAAGAGGGTGTTGGTGCACAGCTCCACGAACGGCAGGTCCTTGCAGTAGTTCACCACGTCCTCAATGTCGATGACCGAGGCGATGTTGATGCCGCAGTGGCAAATAAAGACGCCGATCCGGGGGGCCTCGTCTTTGACGTCGCGCTCCGGGGGATACTCGCGGGTCTTGGTCATGGTCCCTCGAGCCTCGGCGATGACCCGGCCGGCGGCCTCGGCGGCCGCGGAGGCCTCCATGACCGTGGTGGGGATGTCTTTGGGCTCGTTGACGGCCCCGCAGGCGAAGACGCCCGGGCGGGTGCTGTTGATGGGGGTGAGCGGCTGGGTCTGGATGAAGCCTTCCTCGTTTAGATCGATGTCGAGGCTCTCGGCCAGCCGCGGCAGGTTGGCCCTGGGGGTCATGCCCACGGAGAGGACGATGAGCTCAAAGGTCTCGGACTGACGCTCGCCTAGGTCGTCGATGTATTCCAAGGTCACGTCGCCGTTGGGCTCCGGGGTGAGGGTGTGGACCCTGGAGCGGATGAACTTGACCCCGGCGTCGATGGCCCGGTTGTAGTACTTCTCGAAATCCTTGCCGTAGGTCCGGATGTCCATGTAGAAAACGGAGGCCTCAAGGTCCGAGGCGTGCTCCTTGGAGATGACCGCCTCCTTTATGGCGTACATGCAGCAGACCGCCGAGCAGTAGCGCTTGTCGCAGCGGTTGACGTCGCGGGAGCCCACGCACTGGAGCCAGGCGATTTTCTTGGGCTCTTTATGGTCGCTGGGGCGGATGAGGTGGCCCTGGAAGGGGCCGGAGGCGGAGAGGATCCTCTCGTACTCCATGGCGGTGATGACGTTGGGCCACTGGCTGTAGCGGTAGGTTTCGGCCACGGTCGGGTCGAAGACGTCGAAGCCCGAGGCCACGACCACCGAGCCGACCTTTAAGGTCACTTCCTCGGCCTTGTCCTCGTAGTTGACGGCGTTGGCCGGGCAGACCTTCTTACAGTTGCCGCATTTGCCCTTGGTCAGGTAAATGCACTCTTTGTCGTTGATGCTGAACTTTAGGGGGACGGCCTGGGCGTATTCCACGTAAACGGCTTTGCGCGTGTCCACTCCCTCGTTAAAGTAGTTGGAGACCTTCTTCGGACACTTGGTGGCGCACTCGCCGCAGGCGATGCATTTCGACATGTCGATGTAGCGAGGGTTTTTGCGCAGCTTGACCTCGAAGTCGCCTTCCTTGCCCTTAACCCCAAGAACGTCGGTCAAAGTCAGGATCTCAATGTTGATGTGACCGCCTACGTCGTTTAGCTTCGGAGAGATCATGCATATCGAGCAGTCGTTGGTTGGGAAGGTCTTGTCGAGCTGGGCCATGCGACCGCCGATGGCCGGGCCTTTTTCCACCATATAAACGAAAAAGCCCATTTCCGCCAGATCCAAGGCGGACTGGATTCCGGCTATGCCGCCGCCGATGACCATTACGGCGCCCGACTTAGTGGTTGAGTTTGCCATATAATCTCACCTGTTCCAGGGGTGTCCCGGTCGTCTTGGCGGCCGGGCGTAAAGAAGGAAGGGACGCGCGCCCAAGAGAATCGACTTTACGTGTCGCGTGCTTAATATAAAGTCTTGCTTTTAACATTTTATTTATTAAAATTGTGAAGGTAATTGGGTAAATTTAGCATAAAAAGCCGAGGTAAAACCTTGGGATATTCCTTTAGCGCCCTAAAAAAGGAATTGTTGCCAGCCATTTAATTCTGTTGGACTGGACCAAGATTAAGGCATTATTTCCTATTTGTCAACAAGATTTTTTGACGCATCCAAATAACGTCGGGAAAAAGCCCTTCGGGTTTTAGGGCTAAGCTACTGTTTTTTTAGGCTTTAAGATAAAGACTGTGGTTTAACGCGTGATTAAACGACAATCTTTATTTTAAATCGCCGAAAATTAATTTTAGGGGCTTAGCCGCAGTTTTTTCCTAAATTTAGCGGCCAAGGTCTCTTAGTTCGGCCGTCTGTCTGGCTAAATGATTAAAGTAAATGAGAATCAGTCAAGAAAATCCCCAAGCGAAAAGGCGCCTGTGGCCAAATCCGGCCAAGGGATTAAGCGAATCTCGCCTCTTTTGGCTAGCCCCGCCGGGGAAGCGATAATAAGCTTTCTCAATAACAATGATACGATTATTTAATAATAAAGTCAAGGAATATTTTGACGATTTTTTGCGAAGGGTAGGGGGGAAACTTTGGCGATGCGAGCGATTGACTAACCAAGGAGAAATTTAAAAAAATTATAACAAAGAAATGTAAAAAAAGGAAACGCCAAGCAGTTAGCTCCCTTTAGGAAAAATAAGCGAGCGTCGGGCTAACGATTCGGACGATAGTGAAGTAAATTAAACGTTGGTTAATTTTTTTGATCTTTAATAAGATTAATTATGCATTAGCATAATTAATAAAAATTTTACCACAGTGATTTAATTATTAATAAAATATATAATATACAAGCAGAAATATGTATGCTGATAAATAAATAATAAAGAATTATATGATTTTGATATTACTAAATAAATATCATATATAAAAAATTGCGAATTTAACTGATTAATCCGCAATTAATCAATAAAAATATAGCGAAACTATTAAAAGCGGTTGAGTTTCTCACCGCTTTTGAGGCCAAAAAGCATTCAGTTACGGCCGGAACCGCGAAATAAAAGAAACAAAAGGGGGCAGTTTCTTAGAAATTTAGGGCCGATTGGCCTGGCCGACGAGCCCGGGGGCGGTCTGGGCCTTGGCCCGCATGACCCGACCCGATTCGCCGTAGTCGCTGACTTGGTTAAAAATCTCGGCGAAGACTATCTGGGCGGTCGGCTCGCCCATGGCTTTTAAGAGCTCGGCTTTGGCCTCGTCCAGGGAGTAGCGGGAGCCAATCTGCCGCTGAATCCCTAAAGTGGGGATGGTCAAGGTCCCGGCGGCCGTGTCGGCGTAGAGCTCGGCCTCGCTGGTGGGCCGGGCCAGGGCCGCGCCTAAGGCGTTGGCCGTGGCCGCCTCGGGCGGGGCGGTGGCCGGCAGCTTTAAGGCCTCGGCCACTAAAGGGGCCAAGGTGGCGGCCGGGCCGCCTAGGATGGCCGCCTTCTTGGGCTCTAAGCGATAGTCCACCAAAAACTCGCTGATGGTGTAGACCGGCTGGTCGTTGACCCTGGCCAAGAAGTCGTCGTAAGCCTCCTTTAACTTGGCCAAGACCGCGTCCACGGCCTCTTGGGCCGTTTTTTCCGGGGGGGCCGCGGGGCGCAGCCTCTTAAAGGCCGCCGTGGATATGGCGGGGTCGCCCACCTCGCAGCGGCCTAAGACGTTTAAGGCGTCGGTCAGGGTCGGCGGCCGGTTGGGGGCGTTGTCCGGGTCTAAGGCTAGGGCCGGGCCGCGCCTTACGGCCTTAGGGGCGATGGCCCCATTTTCCAGGGTCAGGTCAGTGTCCCCGCCTAAGGCCAAAGAGTGAGTCAGAAGGCCCCGGACTAGGGTCGGCCGGCCGGCCAGGGTCAGGCCCTCGGGGGTCAGGAGCGGCCGGCCCTGGCTTAAGATGGCCAGATCCGAGCTGGTCCCGCCCATGTCAATCATGAGGGCGTCCTCGGTTTGGTCGGGGGCGGCGGCCCCAGACAGGGCCCACAGGCCCAGCAAGCTGGCCGCCGGCCCGGCGGCCAGGGCTAAGACCGGCCGCTCCAAGGCCTCTTCCACGCTCATGACCCCGCCGTCGGCTTTTAAGACGAAGACCTCGCAGCCTAAGCGCCGCTCGGCTAAGGCCGACCTTAAGGCCCCTAAAAAGCTCTCGTACAGCTTCTGGACCGCCCCGTTTAAGACCGCCCCGCCTAAGCGGCGGGCGAAGTTTAGCCGGCCAAAGAGCCTTGAGGCGGCCAGAACCGGCCCGGTCGTGGCGGCCAAGTCGGCTTGGAGCATGGTCTTTTCCAGGGCTGGGTTTTTAGGGCCAAATTTCGCCCCCACCACAATCGTTTGGGCCTCTTTGGCCAGCTCCTTAGCCGCCTCCAAGGCCGTTTGGTAGTCAAGGGGCTCGATTATCTGGCCCCGATGGTCCTGGGAGCCGGGCAGCCGCCGAAATAAAGGCCCCCAGTCGGCGGGGTCCAGATCCAGGCCCGGCCCGCCGGTGGCCAAAATCCCCAC
>JAITIH010000257.1 GCA_031279525.1 Deltaproteobacteria bacterium
AAAGCGTCCCCGAAGACGCGGCCCTTTGGTTCTTCGGGCCTCGGTTTTTTTGGGAGTTCAGGCTATGATAAAGGGCGCCATGGCTCGTCGACCGCGTTCCGCCAAAGCCTGATTTTTTGACCGCCTGGCGAGTCACTATATATAATAGTTAAGGTGCTTTTAATGAGCGACAAATCTTTCATGGCCAAAGAGCCGGAGGTTGACAAGAAATGGTATCTTGTCGACGCGTCCGGTCTAGTGGTGGGGCGTTTGGCCTCGGAACTGGCCGTCCGGCTTCGCGGGAAAAATAAGCCTATCTTCACCCCTCACAACGACACCGGCGATTTCTTCGTGGTTATCAACGCCGACAAAGTCGTCTTCACTGGCCGGAAGCTGGACAATAAGCTTTACCATCGCTATAGCGGCCACATTGGCGGCATGAAAGAAATTACGGCCCGGGGGCTTTTAAAAAAGAAGCCCACGGACGTGCTGGCCCACGCGGTTAAGGGCATGCTGCCCAAAAATAGCCTGGGTAGGCGCCAACTTAAAAAGCTAAAGATCTACGCGGGCGGCGAGCATCCCCATTCGGCTCAGAAACCCGAGAAGATTGTGATTCTTTAGGCCGTTAACCCCGAAGGAGTTGCGTTAAGTGATAGCGACCAACAAGTATTACGCCACCGGTAAGAGGAAATGCTCCATCGCCCGGGTCTGGATGTCCCCAGGGGCCGGCCAGATTCGGGTCAACCTGCGTTCCATCGAAGATTATTTCGCCCGCGACACCCTGAAAATCGTGGCCGAACAGCCTTTGGCCCTGACCAACACCCAAGGACAGTTCGATTTTTATATCTTGGCCTCTGGCGGGGGGATCTCCGGCCAGGCCGGGGCCGTCCGCCACGGCATCGCCAAGGCCCTTCAGAAGTACGACGTCAATTTACGGTCGGCCCTTAAGAAGGCCGGGCTCCTGACGCGGGACGCCCGCGAGAAAGAGCGTAAAAAATACGGCCAAAAAGGCGCCCGCGCTAGGTATCAGTACTCCAAACGGTAAACGCCCAGAAGCCACCAGTTTACGAAATATTTCGCCCGGGTTTGATCGCCCAAGCCCGGGCGATTTAACCCGACGTTCGTTGATGTCGGGTTTTTTTACGCCCTGGTCGCGCCTTTTTGGCGGAGGAAAAAGGAATGTCCTTAAAAATCGGTATTGTCGGAGCCAGCGGCTTCGCCGGTCTGGAGCTACTAAGGATTTTGGCCAACCGGCCATCCACCGAGGTCTCTTTCGTCACTTCCCGTCAAGACGCCGGGACTCCCTTGACCGAGTTTTTCCCGAGCCTATCCGGTTACGCCCAATACGAGGGCCTAACCTTGGAGAAACCGGAAAATTTTACCGGCCGGGCGGACGTGGTTTTTATGGCCACCCAACATGGGGTGGCCATGAACTTAGTCCCCGCCATTTTGGAGTCCGGGTCCCGGGTAATCGACCTGTCCGCCGATTTTCGGCTCAAGTCGCCGTCGGTCTTTGAGCAGTGGTACGAAAAACACCAAGCCCCTAAGCTTTTGCACGAGGCGGCTTACGGCTTGCCTGAGATCTATCGCTACAAAATCGCCCGGTCTCGTCTCGTGGCCAACCCAGGCTGTTACCCCACCAGCGTCATTTTGGCTTTGGCCCCCCTTCTCCGGCAGGGGTTGATCGACCTCAGCCGGCCCATTATCGCCGACTCTAAGTCCGGGGCGACCGGAGCGGGGCGGGGTTTGTCTCGGGGCAACTCTTTTTGCGAGGTCCAGGACAATTTCAAGGCTTATAAAGTGGTAGGTCACCGCCATATACCAGAAATGATTCAGGAGTTATCAGCTTTAGCCACCAAACAGGTTAATTTAAGTTTTACCCCGCATCTTTTGCCGATTAACCGTGGTATTTTATCGACTATTTACGTGACTTTAAACCAACCGATTGGGATCAAGGCTTTTCGGGCCGTTTACGAGGACTATTACGAGCGAGACCCTTACGTGAGGATTAGGCCGGAAGGCTACGCCCCGGAAACGGCCGACGTTAGGGGGACCAATTATTGCGATTTGGGGTTTTTTCCGGAGTCTTCGTCGGGGCTTTGGAAGATAATCTCGGTCATCGACAACATTTGCCGAGGGGCCGCCGGCCAGGCCGTGGCCAACCTAAACATAATGACTGGCTGTCAGGAAGACTTGGGCTTGGCCGGCCAATCCCTTCGCCCCTAAAGGGCGTAGGGGCAAAGTTTTCCCCTTTAAGGGGAGGCGGCCTAAGGCCAAAAAGGGGGTTTTTAGGCCTGGGAATCCAGGCGGATGGCGCACGGCTTGGCGTCTAAGGCGGCGTACCCGGCGAATAGGGCCTGGCCATTGGCGAGGTCGTCGATGGCCTCTTTAAGGTCGCCTAAGCCCTTGGCCAGGAAATC
Source organism: Deltaproteobacteria bacterium (assembly GCA_031279525.1). Lineage (GTDB taxonomy): Bacteria > Desulfobacterota > Desulfarculia > Adiutricales > Adiutricaceae > JAIROO01. The sequence goes on from JAITIH010000257.1 coordinate 2,400, forward strand.
GGCTAGTTGTTCCTCTATGGCCGCCATCTCGCTTAGGGAGTCTAAAAGCCTTTCCCGGATTAGGCTTTCCGCCGGAGACGAGCGGCCTTGGGCTAAGAGCTTAAGGTTCATGGCGGTAAAATCGAACAAGTCTCGCCGGGCCTCGATAAAATTTTCCCACAAGGCGGGGTCCAAGGGGTCCAGCTCGGCCCCGGCGATTTGCCGCTCCAACTGGGCGGCGAAGCGGCGGTCCAGGTCCAGGCATTTTTGGCAGGCGTCTAAGGTTTCGGCCCAAAGGTCTTTTTTGTTTGGGGCCATTGGCGCGGCGGTCATAAGTTTTAGTGCCCCTTTTCGCGCAGTCTGGGCAAAAGCTCCTTCAGCTCGTTTAAGGAATCGGTCATTTCGTATTCCAAAACGTCGGCCAAAAAGATCCAGTCCTTTTGCTCCTGAAGGTTGATCAAGGTGTTTAGGATTTCCACCATCGACTCTAAGTACTGGTTTAAAGCCGAGGCCCCGTCGGCGTTCTGGCCTTGCCAGAGGCCTAAGACGTGTCGGGTTTGCTCCAGCATGGTCATCAAAAGGTGAAGGGCCTCAAGGAAATTGAGGAAATGCTCGTTGGCCTCCTGCTCGTCGCCGAGCCGGAAGTTTTCCACGATCTTGGGCAAGGCCTCGACGATGGCGTTAAGATAGCTGGGCCCGGCCTCCAGAAAGCCCAAGCCTAAATCCTCCACGGTAAGGGTGTTTAAGGACAGAGTGGAAATCGACTGGCGCTCCACTTCCAGGGCGGCGTGGGGCGCGTCCTCGACGTAAGGGGCGCCGTTTAAGTAGACCCCGGTGATGACGCGGCCGTTGATGACGGGGTGGTCCATTAGGTTGACCAGAATTTCCTCGAGATTGGCGCCGCCGACGTCGGTCGCGGCCATCTCCTGTCCGTCCACGATTAATGATTCCATGCTTAAACGCTCCTGTCGCCCCGGCCGCCCAGGCTCGGCGGCGGCCAAAAACAAGGTTTTTTAGCCCTGGGAAATCCTCAAGGCCTCGCTGACTGGATTATAAGCAATTTAAAGGCCAACATTTACCTGGACCAAATGGCCAGGTTGGCCTGAGGCCGCTTTCGCCGGTCGCCCGGCTGGGCCGGGTCGGGCGCGCCCCCATAAATATTGGGAAAAAGCTATGTTTATTTTCGCTTTGATTGTTTAACGAGGTAAATTTATCGGCTAATGATCTACATTTATTTGCCCGTGGCTCGGCCTTTGGGGGCCCATTTAGGGGGCCATGAAAAATTTTTTTTCGCTAGGCTTGGATTTTGGCGAAAAAAACCTTGTTTTGGGAAATTTACTATGATATTCTTTTCCCCAGATTAATTGAGAAATCTAAGACGGATCAAGTAGCGTTGGATTGCTTTGATTTTTTTGAGTTTTCAACCGTTTCGGCGTCCATAGCCGAAATTCCTTAGAAGCTGTCATGTCTGAAATTGACGACGTTTTTTTAGAGGCTCTTCTTTTCTTTTTGGCCCAAGAAAAAAGCCAAAAGGATTTCGCCACCATCATTGGCGTGTCGCCGCCGTATTTGAACGACCTTATCATGAAGCGGCGAAGCCCGGAGGAAAGGACCAAAAGGCGAATCGCCGCCGCTTTGGGTTATGGAGACGACTATTATGAGGATTTCATGAACGTTGGCCGGGTCTTTTTGTCGCGCGACTCTGGCCTTTTAAGCGACGAGTCCATCGCTAAGCGCGCGGCTTTAAGGGCCAGCTGCGTTTTGCTCGTCGAACGTTCCCCCCACATGTTTATTGGCGCGAACGGCGAGATCGCCAAGTCATACGGCCCTGTGGAGCGGCCGGCCGTCGTTTTTGGGCCCGACCTTAGGCGGTCCACGGCCGATAACCTGAAGGCTTTTACTTTTACCGAAGACAATATGGAGAAGGCCATACTGAAAGACAGCACTATTATTGTCGATTTAACCGTCAAAGAGCTTGACTATACCAAGGAAAAGCCAATGTATTTGGTTTGCCTTGACAGGGGCATGAAAAAGTGCACTGTTAAGTATATTTCAGTCTCAGACCTCGAAGACAAGGTGATTGTTACGGCCGAAGACCCGAAATTTAGGCCCATGCTGTGCGATATGAAAGATATCGTCATCGTTGGCCGGGTCCTTATGGTTTACGTCTCTCTCGATTATCGAATACTTTAAAGGAAGTATTCTTAAAAAAGCCATAAACTCTCTTTTTCCCTCGCCATATTTCTTTTTTATAGTGGCTAAGTAAATCGTTAAGACCGCAAGGCGAACGCGGGCGGGTTGGGCCGCTCCGCCCGTTGGCGGGCTAGCTTTATTTCGAGACATTGCTTTTTTAGGCTCTTTGTGTTACTGAAAAACGGATATCAAGACAAATTTGCCCTTGATCCTTTTTTGGGGCCAGTTGAGCTTGAAAATTGAAGCTTTCTTTCGCTCTTAAGAGTTAATGGCCATCATATCCTGGCGGCCTTGGCGGCCGCCAGGCGGGTCTTGGCCATTCGATAACGGGAGAGACCTAAGATAAAATGCCGAAAATTAACTTAAATTTAATAATGGCTGGGATTGGCCTGGGCCTTATTCTGGCGGCCTCAGGTTGCGCGGGCGGGACCTTGGTGGGCGGCTCGGGCAATCTTCAGCGGGAAGTGGACGTCCTTAAAATGGAGGTGGCGGATTTAAGGGACCGCTCTCGCCTTTCGGACATGGGCGGCGGGACGGCCGGGGCCAGCGACCTGCGAGTGGACGTGGACAATTTGCGCCTAGCCCTTCAACGCCTGACCGAAAACGTCGAGACCGCGAGTTTAGGGGGCCTCACCCTTCGCCAGCAGCTGGAGTACATGAGCGCGCGCCTCGACCGCCTAGAAAAGGTCGCCAAGCTATCGCCCTTAAGCCCCGAGGTGGTGGCCAGCCTGGTTCCGCCCCTGACCGCTCCGCCCATAGTGGCCCCAGGCGCCCCGGCCCCGACCTTGCCGCCTAACGCC
>JAITIH010000135.1 GCA_031279525.1 Deltaproteobacteria bacterium
GGTCATCGAGAAGACCAAGGCGGCCACCGACGAAGCCTTTTTGGGCAACCTCATCGACAACGTCCAGCTCTGCGCCGTTTTGCCCGACGTCCTCCTTTTAAAGGGCCGCCTCTCCCCTAGGCCGGCCTTCTTGGTCGGGGCCGGGCCTAGCCTCGACCAAAACGGGGCCCTGCTTTTGGAGGCCGCGGACCGGGGCCTCATCCTCTGCGCCGGGGCGGCCTTAAAGCCCTTGTTACGACTAGGCGTAAGCCCCCACGCCATCGTGGTCCTAGAGTCCTCGGACACCAGCGCCTACTTAAAGCCGACCCCAGAGGAGGCCGCGGCCCTGTGGCCCCAGACCGTCCTAGCCGGGGCCGCTGGCTGCCACCCGGCCCACTTTCAGGTCCCGGGCTATTTCCGCGGCCTGTACCACTTAAACGCCGGCCAGGCCCAGATCCTAAGCCAAGGCCTTTTTCTGCCCCAAGGCGGCAACGCCGGCACCGCGGCCTTCGCCTTAGCTTACCTCTGGGGCCTTAGACCCTTAATCTTAGTGGGTCAGGACCAGGCCTATCAGGGCAAATGGCTCCACGCCGCCCAGACCTTGGACAACGTGACCGAGGAAAACCCTGGCCAGACCATTAACGTCCCCGGGGTCTACGGAACCACGGTGGAAACCAACTCCTCGCTTTTAGCCTCCATAAACTGGTACGCCGAGGCCGCCCAGACCATTAAAAGGCAAACCCCCCAGACCCGGCTGATCAACTCCTCGGCCTCGGGGGCTTCCATTAAAGGCTTCGAGGAGATCCCCTTAAACGCGATCCTGGCCAACCTGCCAAGCCAGCCGCCCCTTAATCTGGCTAGCCACTTAGACCGGCTCCCCAAGCCGTCCGTTAAGGAACTTAGAGCCGACTTGCGGCAGATGACTGGCCTTCTTAGCTCTTTGCGGCGCTTAGCCTCCCGCCAGCCGGCCAAGGCCTTAGGCGAAGTGGCCGCCCTGTCCCGGGCCAGCGCCTTTTTGGCCCAACTCTTAGCCCCGGCCCTTAAGGCCGCGAACCGTAGCGAGTCCCTAAGGGCCATGTCCATGGCCGAAGCCATGGCCATGAAGATGCTGTCGAGGCTGTAGGGCTTTGGCCGCGCCGAAAAAGGCCATAGGGCCTAAAGAAAGGGAAGCCCCCTAATCGGGCCCCACAAAAGTTTTTGGCGAACCGTTTGGGATCTTTGGCGACTCGCTCAAAATTTGGGTTTGCTTTTAAGGCGTCGGAAAAGACTCCTCAAGGCCATTTGGCCGGCTGGCCTTTTGGCCAACCAAAAAGCCGGGGCCGAAATTGAGTTTGCGTTTAAGGCGTCGAAAAAGACTCCTCACGGCCCTTTAGCCGGCTGGCCTTTTGGCCAACCAAAAAGCCAGGGCCGAAAATGGCCCTAAAAAAAGCCCTGGCTCATGGCTAAGCCTATAAGACGCTGGCCGTCCGATGGAACTTGACCGCGGCTCGCGGGAAATGATTTTAGGTCGAAAACCCTGGCTTAGCCTTAAGCCAGGGCAGGTTGGAAGGTTAGGCGGCTAGACGGTTTGGTCAGGATCGCCGCCGCCCAAGGAGCCCCCATGCAAGCTCCAAGTTTAGGAATTTTGATGATCGCGCGCGACGAGGAGCGGAATCTAGCCAAAAGCCTTCTGCCCCTCATGAACGTCGTGGACGAAGCCGTCTTTTTGGACACCGGCTCGACCGACCAAGGCCCGGAAATGGCCGAAAAAGCCGGGGCCCGGGTCTATCGTCTCCCCTGGCCGGGCGATTTCTCCGCGGCCAGAAACGCGGCCTTGGCCCGGATGACCGCCGACTACGTCCTTTGGCTGGACGGAGACAATTCGGTGGGGCCCCAAGAGCTTTTGACCTTTAAGAAAAAGATCGACCCTAAACCCACTATTTACTTGGCCACGGAAAGAATCGTCCCCCAAGGCGACGAGATTTGGCAGAAGCGGATTTTTCCCAACCGGCCCGAGTTTCGCTGGGAGGGCAAGATCCACGAGCAGCTGACCCACCCGGCCGATTGCCCAGTGGCCCATAGCCGCCTCGTCTTCGAGCACTGGGGCTACGCCGACTCTAAGCTGGCTAAAGCCAAAGCCGAAAGGAACCTTAGCCTCCTTTTAGAGTCGGGCGAGCCTACCGACCCTTACGCCGCCTATCAGACCGGGCGGACCTTGGTCAATCTGCGTCGCCACCAAGAGGCGAGGCCCTTTTTGGAGCGAGCCGCGGAAATGGCCGAAAACCCCGCCTTTTTCGCCCATAGCCTAATCCTCCTTTCCCGGGCCTACCTCGCCGCGGGAGAGCCCGCCAAGGCCTTGGCCAGCTTAAGGCGCTTGACCCAGGCCCGGCCCGACTATGGGCCGGGCCATTACTACTTAGGCCGGTTTTTGGCCGACCATGAGCCAAAGGCCGCCGCCGCCGCCCTAGAGTCGGCCTTGGCCTTGGGCCTGGCCGACCCCGCCTGGGGGGCCAACGGGCCTAAGCTAGCCTTCGCGGCCGCCCTTTTATTGGGCAAGCTTCATTTAAAGGCCCTTAACCTTAAGGCGGCCAAAAAGGCCCTCGCTAAGGCCGCGAGTTTAGACCCCAATAGCCCCGAGCCTCGCTTAGGGCTGGCCAAGGTGGCCTTCGCCGCCGGCCGGGCCAGAGAGGCCCAGGCCATCTTGACTAAGGTTCTGGCCCGGTTTCCCGGCCTAAGGTCGGCTAAGGCCCTTTTGGCCGAGCGAGGCCAGCCATGAAAATCGGGTTTTT
>JAITIH010000288.1 GCA_031279525.1 Deltaproteobacteria bacterium
CAATCGCTTTCCGCTTTGAGCGGGCCGCCGCTTAAATCGCCCACCGCCTCGAGCGGGCCGCCGCTCGAATCGCCCTCCGCCTCAAGCGAGCCGACGCTCGAATCGCCCTCCGCCTCGCCCGGGGTCGGCCCTAGAATCGTCTTGGGCCCCGGCCAAGCCCCGATCGTCATCGCCCGGCCCCCTTATCCGGCCGGGACCAGCCCGCCCGCCGAGCCCAAGTTAAGTTTTCCGGTCCCAGGAAGCCGGCCGGCCCAAGGGCCTGACCCTAGCCCCGGGCCCACCGCCGCCCCCTTTGGGTCTTCGCGCGACGACTTGGGCCTAGGCGACGAGCCGGTGGGTCGGCCCGCCGGGCCTGGGTCGACTTTAGCCGCTAACGCCCCCGTCGAGCCTAACCCGCCCTCGCCCAGGGGAGATCCGGCCAGCTTGAACTCGGCCCCTAACCTGGGCCCCCGCCCGGATCAGAGCCTCAACCAGGCGGCCAACCCGGGGCTAAACCAAGGGCTAGACCCGAGCCAAAACCAAGGCCTAAACCCCGAAAGCCTTAACGATCCTAGCCATAGGCTTGATCCGCTTTGGTCAAACCCAGGGGCCGACCCGCCTTGGCCAAGTCCAGGGGCCGACTCGTCCCGAGGGCCTTTGGCGGGGGCGAGCGCCCCGGCCGACCAGGGCCTTCGCTTAGCCAACCGTGAAAAGACCGAACGCCGCGGCCGGGTTTTTTGGTTGACGGCCTCGGTGGCCATCGCCTTTTTGCTCATCGCCTTGTTGTTTATGTCCATCTGGCGCCAACCCGAGACGGTGGCCTTACAGACCGACCGCCCCGCGGCCCCGGCCGCCCCCGAGGCCCTAACCGCTCCTCCGGCCCAGGCCGCTCCCGCGGCCCAGGCCGGGCCGGCCGTCCCCGAGCCTGAGCCCATCTTATTGAATTTCGTGCAAGACCGGGAAAGCCACCATTACCGGGTCAACAAAACGGCCGGCCGAATCCTCATCATCGCGGGTCTGGTCGCCAACGGCTACCCCGACCGCCGCAGCTTCATCCGGATAAAGGGCGCCTTAAGGGACAGCCGCCAGGAGGTGGTGGCCGAGCGGCAGGCCTTCGCGGGCAATTACCTAACCGAAGAGGAGCTTAGCGATCTGCCCATGCCGGAAATTTTGGCTCGCCTAGCCTTAAAGGGCGGCAAAGACAACGCCAACGTCAACGTCCCGCCCGGCCAGGCCGTCCCCTTCATGCTGGTCTTCGACCGCTTACCGGACGATCTAGCGGCCTACGTTTTAGAGCCAGTCGGTTCCGTCCCCGCGGGCCCCGGCCAGGGCAACCCAGGCTAACCTCGACCCTCTGGCGCCCACAAGCCGACCGCGGAGGACCAAGCCAGTGCGAACGCAATCCATCGGAACCCTTTTTATGAATTTTCTCTTAAGCTCGATCTTCAAGCGGCTGGATTTCGTCAAAGCGGCCAAGCGCCTGGCCAGCCTCGAGCCGGGCCGGACCTACGTGGATAAAATAAGTCAAACCGGCCCGGCCTTTAACGACCAGGACCGCATCGCTAGCTTAGCCGTCGACCTGACGGCCCAGGCCTTGGAGGAAAAAGGCGACCTCACCAACCGCCAAGAGCTCCAAGGCCTAGTCGACCTCATCTCCTGCCGCTACGACTACGGTCTCCACAAGACGGCCAAGGCCGCCTGCTTTAACCTCATCACCCACCTCTTCGAGTCTATAAACTTAAACCAGGTCTTCGCCTCGTCCGACCAAAGGGAGCTAAAACACCTCCCCGCCCTGCAAAAAGCCCAGGCCGACGGTTTGGGGATCGTCTACCTCATTAACCACTCCTCCCATTGGGACGAATTCATCTTTAACGTCTTTTTGGACCAGAACGGCTTAAACCTCCCCCTCTTCGCCGCCGGTCAAAACATGATGGCCACCCCATCCTTAACCGCCATGCTCATGCTGGGCTCCTACGTCATCGTCCGCAAAGGGGCCAGCCGGGCCTACCTCTCGGCCCTTTTCCACTACTGCCAGGCCCTGGCCGAGTTGGGCAAACCCCAAGGGATTTTCCTGGAGGCCTGGTCGGGCGGGGCCCGCACCCGGGACGGCAGCCTAAGGTACCCCCGTAGGCTCGTGACCATCCAAGGCTCTTTGGCCTCCCGGGGCGACGTGGTGGTCCAGCCGGTCATCGTCAGCTACAGCCGGGTCCCCGAGGACCGGGACCTCTCCGAGGGCTTAGGCCTATGGTCTTGGCTGACCGGCCACCATATGTTTCAAGAATTGGCCAAAAACCCCTTTACCCCTTTAAAAAGCCTGGCCCGCGGCTTAAAGGGCCTTTACGGCCGAACCTACGTGGCCTTTGGCCAGAGCCGGCTTCTGTCGGACTTAAGGGCCGAGTGGGAGACGGGCCCCCAGGATCTGGCCCTGGACGAGTTCACCGCCCTCTTCGCCATCCGAGAAATCGCCAAAGACAAGAAAATAATGGCCTCCCAGCTGGTGGCCAGCGCCCTCGACCCCATCCGGGGCAACGGCGAGCGCGATTTACTCGACTCGACCGCCCACGCCCTAGACTTCGTCCGCGACTACCACCTAAAAGTTTTTGGCCAGGAGCCGGATTTGGAGGACTTCATCCGCGAGCGCCCCTTAAAAGAGACCGTGGCCGACGGTTTGGCTTCCCTCTCCCGGCGCCAGGTCGTGGCCCCTCGCCGCTTTTGGTCAAGCAAGCCGCCTAAGATCCTGGCCCGCCACACTCTTTCCTACTACGCCACCCACGGCGACCGGCGCCTGTACAGCCCCTCGGCCAAGGAGAACCTGGTGGTCTGCGGGGCCGGGCCTTGGGGCTTCGCCATGGTCACCTTCATTGGCCGCAGAACCCTAAACGACAAAAAATTCCACAACTCCTCTTTGGCCCTCTACGACCCCTCGGAGGCGGCCATCCAGGCCCTGGCCGACCACCGGGCTCTGTTGGACTTTCGGCTACCCAAAAACGTCTTTCCCACCTACGACCACATCGAGGCCTTCCGCAAGGCCAGCGAGGTCATCGTGGCCGCCCCGCCGGAGGCCACGGCCGAGCTCTTTAAGGCCATCTTCGCCTCCTCGAGCGAGCTAAAGTCCTTGATTCTGGCCAGCCGGGGCTTCGACCGCCTGTCCCATCGCCTGACCATCCAGATGGCCTGGGAGGCCGCCGTGGCCGCCGGCCGCCCTAAGACCAACATCTTGGCCCTTTCCGGGCCCTTTAGCCCGGACGACCTGTTGCTCAACCGCGGCGGCATCTGGACTTTGGCCGGCCCGGCCAAGTCCGGCCGGGTCTCGGAATCGTCTTTGTTTAAGCACGGCCCCTTTAAGGTCCACCTCTCGGAG
>JAITIH010000296.1 GCA_031279525.1 Deltaproteobacteria bacterium
TTTTATTCTTGGGAACAAGATTTTTTATAAATTCAAAAATACACGGTATTTTCAATGGGTTAAAAAATTAGCTCTGGGAATTTTCGCCTAAAAAAGGCCACCGGCCTTATTCTTAAGGGCCCTAAGGCCGCCGTCCGGAAGGCCGCTTTTAGCCTAAGCCATTAACTAGCTGATTTTATTTATTATTTTAGGGCCAAGGGGCGAAATACAATTAAACCAGTTAGAGCTTTAAAACGTCGCATAGGCCAAGGGGGCCCCTTAAAGCCTTATGGGCTAAGTGCAATTAGGGCTAAAATTAGGGCCACCTTTGGCGAGCTAGCCAAAGGCCAAAAGCTGGCTAAAGGGCGAGTAAGGCGAAATTATGTTAAAATTCGAAAGGCTTAACGCTAAGAATCGTCGACGCTTGAGCGGTAAGACCGGGCGGGCTGGCGGAGTCGCGCGCGAGCCAGGCCGGGCGTTTTTGACAGGAGATTCCGGTGACCGACCCCAAGCGTGGCCTTAAAGGCCATCCATTCGAGTCTTTGGCCGAGTTAAAAGTTCGCTTATTGGCCAAAGAATCCCAAAAGGCCAAAGAGGCTTTGTCGGCCAAAGAGGCCGAAATGACCGTGGCCCAAGGCCCTGCGGCGACCGAAGTCGACGAGGAGACGATGTTTATAAGGGAAATGGCCGACGTCAGGCCGCTTAAGGAGCCGCCCAAAAGGCTGGTCCCAGACCCGCCGCCGCCCGACTCGTTTAAAAGGCCCTCGTACCTGGACGAGGACCTGGAGACCTTGAGCCAGTTGTACGACCTGGTTAACGGACGGGGGGAGTTCGACCTCGTCTACTCCGACGAGTACGTTGAGGGAAGCTTAAAGGGCCTGCCCGACTCCATTTTGGAGGAGCTGCGCCGGGGCCGGGTGCCTTACCAGGATTACCTCGACCTGCATGGACTTAACTTGGCCCAGGCCGAGGCGGCCATCGTGGATTTCGTCTTAAAGTCGGTCTCATTAAGGCGGCGGTGTCTATTGTTGGTCCACGGCCGAGGCCTTCGCTCGACCGACGGCTTCCCGGTCTTAAAGCACAACCTAGAGCATCTGTTGTTAAGGCGGCCCATTAAAAGACACATCCTGGCCTTCGTCACGGCCCACCAGATGGACGGCGGCTTAGGGGCCAGCTACATCCTGCTTAAGCGTTAAAGGCTCAATTGGCGAGGCTCGCGCTTTTGGATTAGGCCTTTATGATCACGAAATACAGCTTGACCGAGAATATGTGGGGGCCCGCCCCGGAAGGGGCCGAGCCCGACTGGGTGGATCTAGAGGCCCCGGAAGCCGACGAGCTGGCCTGGGCCGCCCAAAGGTATTGCCTGCCAGCCTTGTTTTTGTCCGACCCTTTGGACCCCAGGGAAAGGCCGCGCCTGGAGGTCGAGGACGGAGTGACCCTATTCGTGGTCAGAGCCCCGGTCATCCAAGGCGAGGTTAACGAGGTCTTCACCACCATTCCCTTAGGGATCGTCATCGCCGGGGATAAAATCCTGACCGTCTGCCGCGAGCCGGGCTTGGTCCGGCAGCTACTGAGCCGCCAGACCCGCAAGCCTAGGCAAATCACCAAGGACAGCCTTTTATTTAAGGCCTTGATCGAGATCTCCACGGACTTCATCCATCAGCTGGAAGTTTTGGAGGACTTGACCGAAGAGGCCGAAAAGCACCTAAGCAAGTCCCAGCAAAACGCCCAGATCATGACCTTGTTGGTCATCGAAAAGGCCCTCATCAATTTCTCGGTGGCCCTCCACTCCAACCGGGCCATCATGGAAAAGCTGATGAGCGGGACCGTGACCGCCCTGTCGGAGGAACAGGCCGACTGGCTGGAGAGGGCCTTGACCGAGAATCAGCAGGCCATCTTCACGGTGGAGATTTTTGGGCAGATCGTCGGCAGCATGGGCGACGCCTTCGGGGTCATCATTTCCAACAACTTAAACAAGGTCATGAAATTTTTGACCGGGGTGACCATCATCCTCATGGTCCCCACCCTCATCGTCGGGGCCTACGGCATGAACGTCCGGCTGCCTTTGTCCGAGCTGTTCCTAGCCTTTTACATCCTGGCCGTTATCTGCGTGGTTAGCTCCCTGCTCATCTGGTTCTATTTCAGCCGCAAAAAATGGATCTGACTTCCTCCCTCGCCTTAGGGCCCTTAAGGACCATTGGTCTTTAGCCCGCCTAAAGGCGAGCTAACCTCTTTCGCCCCCTAAGGGAACCACGGCCAATTTTTTTGGCTTATCCGGCCATTAAGCCTTAATATTGATTGAGGCCGCTTTTGGGCCAAAGACTTAGGTCACGGCTTTGGCCAGGCTTTAGGGCGGGGACTTATTTTTTCCAAAGGCGTCTGGCCAAAAGGCTTTCGACCCAAGGTTTTTTGGGGGGGCGGCTTTAGCGAAGGGGGCGAGGCTTAGAGGCTCTGGGCCAGTTCTTTTAACAGAGCGGTTAAGGGCGACTCGGGGCTGGCCTCGGCCAGGGGCATTTGGGCTCGCTCGGCCTGGGCGACGGCCAGAGGGTCGTAGGGGAGGCGGGCTAAGATTTTTAAGTTGGTTTGGCTGGCCAAACTTTCGACTTTGGTCGGGTCGTTAAGGGGGATCGCCTGGCCGCAGGCTGGGCAGACGAGGCTGGCCTGGTTTTCCACGAGGCCTAAGACCTTGGAGTTGGACTGCCTAAGGCAGCCGATGGCCTTATGGGCGTCGACGATGGCCAGGCGGTGGCCGGTAACCACCACCAAGGCCGTAAGATCCTTAATCATGTTGACGACGCCCAAGGTCTCGTCCCCGGTGCCCGGGGGCGAGTCGATAAAGAAATAATCCAGCTCAGGCCAGGCCGTGTCCCCGAGAAACTGGGCGATGGCCCGTATTTTTCGCGGGCCCCGCCACATGACGGCCTGGTTGGCGTCGCTTAATAGGTACTGGACGGTCATGGCCCAGAGGCCGGGAATGACCTCCACCGGGATTAGGCGGCCCTTATCGTCGGCGGTCAGGTTGGCGTCCAGGTACAGGGCCGCGGCCAGGTCCGGGCCGTGCAAGTCTATGTCCAAAATCCCCACCCGCCGACCGGATTTTGCGAGCACCCAGGCCAGGTTGACGGCTAAGGTGGTCTTCCCGACCCCGCCTTTGCCGCTGAAAATCAGGTATTTACGGCCTAACCTGGCCACAGTGTCGGCCAGTTCCTTTTGCCGGATCCCGCGGCCTAGATCGCCAAAAGTCGTTGTCATGATTATTAGGCCTAAAACAAGTTAGCGTTTGGGTTGGTCGGCTAATTTGTGAAGCAGTTGGTCGCTGAAATTGAGCCTTTCCTTCAAGAGCTCGTTTTCGTTGCGCAAAATTAGATTCTGCGGCGACAGGTCGGCGACGGTCTTTTCCAGTTCGGCGTTTTTGGCCTCTAGGGCGTCGATTTCTTTTTCCAGATAGGCCAGCCTATTTTCCAGCTCGGAGTTTTCCACGGTCAGGCGCTGGATAAACTCGTTTTTCGCGTTTTCCGCTTCCAGGTCGTCCTGGCTGGATTGCGTGACGATGGCCGTGGAGGTCTCGCCGCCGCTAGCGGCGGTCGTAGGCGCCTCGACCGCGGCGGAGTCAGGGGCGGCCGCAGTCGCCTCGGCGGCGACGGAGTCAGGGGCGGCCGGAGTCGACGCGGCGGCGACGGAGTCAGGGGCGGCCG
>JAITIH010000310.1 GCA_031279525.1 Deltaproteobacteria bacterium
TAGTCGCGGTTTAACTGAGGTGGATCCGATCGTGCCGGGCCAAGTCGGTTTGTACGCCTGCGGCCCCACGGTTTACGACCACGCTCACATCGGCCACGCCCGGGCGGCGGTGGCTTTCGATGTCCTGGTTAGGTACCTGGCTTTTCTGCGCCTTAATGTGGACTACGTCCGCAATTTCACCGACGTGGACGACAAGATCGTCAAAAGGGCCCAGGAATTGGGGCGGCCCTGGCTGGATCTGGCCGAGGAGCATATTCAAAGCTTTAACCAAGACATGGGCGCCTTAGGCTGCCTACCCCCCACCCACGCCCCTAGGGCCACTGAGTACGTCCCGCAGATGGTGGAGGACATTAAGGCCATGGTCGCCAACGGCCACGCCTACGCCCTAGGCGGGGACGTCTATTTCGACGTGGGGAGCCTGCCTGAGTACGGCCATCTGTCCGGTCGGGACTTATCAGAGCAGGAAGCCGGGGCCAGAGTCTCGGTGGACTCCCGGAAAAAGAATCCGGCCGACTTCGCCTTGTGGAAGGCCGCCCGACCGGGCGAGCCGGCCTGGCCCAGCCCTTGGGGCGACGGTCGGCCTGGTTGGCACACCGAGTGCTCGGCCATGAGCTTTCGGTTGTTGGGGCCGGCCTTCGACATCCACGGGGGCGGCCAGGACCTGATCTTCCCGCATCACGAGAACGAGTTGGCCCAAGCCAAGGCCCTAGGTCGGGACATGGCCAGGATCTGGGTGCATAACGGCTTCATCAACGTCAACAACGAAAAAATGTCCAAGTCTTTAGGCAACTCCTTTAACGTCAAGGAGGTTTTGCGGGTTTACCCGCCCGAGGCGGTTAGGTTCTTTCTAGTGGCCAAGCACTACCGGAGCCCTTTGGACTTTTCCGAGGAGGCCCTTTTGGAGGCCTGGCGGGCCTTGGACCGGATCTACCGGACCTTGGCCGCGGTTCCGGCCGATGAGCCTGGCTCTGGCCAGGAACCCCAAGAAACGTTAAAGTTAAGGGAAAGGTACGCCGCGGCCATGGACGACGACTTAAACACGGCCCAAGCCATGGGCGTGGCCTTTGAGATGGTTCACGCCCTAAACCGGGCTCATCAGGAAGGACAAAAGAGCCTGGCCGCCCACTACCGGCGGGCCCTATTGGACTTAGGCGGCTTATTAGGCCTGTGGGGCGGCGACCCAGAGGCTTTCTTGGGCCTTAAAAAGCCCGGGGCCAAGGCCGTGGCCAAAGAGGCGGTGGAAAGGCTGATCGAAAGCCGGGCCCAGGCCCGGGCCCGGCGGGACTGGGCCGAGGCCGACCGACTGCGCGAGGAGCTGGCCGGCTTAGGGGTGGTGGTGGAGGACTCGGCCGGCCGGACCACCTGGCGCTACGCCTAAAGGCGAGGCGGGCGGCGCGTGAGCCAGTTCGAGCTAGTTTCCGGCTATAGCCCGGAGGGCGATCAGCCCCAGGCCATCGAGCGACTGGTGGCCAACCTTAAGGACGGGGTGAGGGACCAGGTCCTATTGGGGGTGACCGGTTCGGGCAAGACCTTCACCATGGCCAACGTGGTGGCCCAGATGGGCCTGCCCACCTTGGTCTTGGCCCCCAACAAGACCTTGGCCGCCCAGCTGTACGGGGAGTTTAAGGGCTTTTTCCCGCGTAACGCGGTGGAGTACTTCGTTAGCTATTACGACTATTTTCAGCCCGAGGCCTACATCCCCCAGTCGGACACCTTCATCGAGAAGGACAGCCAGATCAACGAGGCCATCGACCGCCTAAGGCACGCGGCCACCCGGGGCCTCATCGACCGGGGCGACGTCCTCATCGTGGCCTCGGTCTCCTGCATCTACGGCTTGGGCTCGCCGGAGACCTACCAGGCCCTTATGCTGCGCCTTGAGGCCGGGGTCGAAACGCCTATCCAGGGAGTCTTGGCCCGGCTCGTGGAAATGCAATATGAAAGGAACGACTACGACTTTCACCGGGGGACCTTTAGGGTCCGGGGCGACGTTTTGGAGATCTTCCCGGCCTACGAGGAGGACGAGGCGGTTCGGGTCGAGTACTTTGGGGACCTGGTGGAGAGCCTTAAGCTCGTCGATCCCCTAGTCGGCCAGGCCAAAAGGCAGGTCGGCGAGATTACGATCTACCCTGGCAGCCATTACGCCACCACCAAGGAGAACGCCGAAAGGGCTATGGCCTCGATTAAGGTCGAGTTGGCCGAGCGCTTAAGGGAGCTTAACGAAAAGGGCCGCCTATTAGAGGCTCAGCGGTTGGAGCAAAGGACCAATTTCGATCTGGAGATGATGCGGGAGCTGGGCTGGTGCCATGGCATTGAGAACTACTCCCGCCACCTGACCGGCCGGTCGCCTGGGGAGCCGCCGCCGACTTTGTTGGACTACTTTCCCCGGGAATTTTTGTTGATCGTCGACGAGAGCCATATCGCCATCCCCCAGGTTCGGGCCATGTGGCGGGGGGACCGGAGCCGGAAGGAGACTTTGGTGGAATACGGCTTCCGCCTGCCCTCGGCCCTGGACAACCGGCCTTTGACCTTCGACGAGTTTAACGAAAGGCTAAGCCAGGCGATTTACGTCTCGGCCACCCCGGCCGACTATGAGCTGAGCCTATCCGCCGGCATAGTCGTCGAGCAGGTCATCCGACCCACCGGCCTCGTCGACCCGCCCATGGAGGTCCGCCCGGCCAAAGGCCAAGTGGACGACCTATGCGACGAGATCAAGAAAAGGGCGGCCAGGGACGAACGAACCTTGGTCACCACCTTAACCAAGCGCATGGCCGAGGATCTGACCGAGTACCTGTCGGAAAGGGGGATTGGCTGCCGCTACCTGCACTCCGACATAAAGACCATCGAGCGGGTCGAGCTTTTAAGGGACCTGCGCTCGGGGGCCTTCGACGCCTTAATAGGCATCAACCTTTTAAGGGAGGGCTTAGATCTTCCGGAGGTCTCCTTGGTCGCTATATTGGACGCCGACAAAGAAGGGTTCCTAAGGTCGGCCCGCTCCCTGATCCAGACTTGCGGCCGGGCGGCCCGGAACGTTAAGGGCCAGGTCGTCCTCTACGCCGAAAAAACCACCGCCGCCATGGCCGCCGCCATGGCCGAGACCAACCGGCGGCGGGAAAAGCAATTGGCCTACAATCGCGCGCGCGGGATTACCCCGACCACGGTCTTAAAGAACCTAGACGCCCTGTCCGGGGTCATCGCCGGGGCCGACTACCCGAGCCTCCCGCCCAAGGCCGGGAAGGAGGAGGGCTTCGCGCCCTTTGAGGAAATACCTTATATCGTCAAGGGCCTAAGGAAAGAGATGAAGAGGGCCGCCGACAATTTGGAGTTCGAAAAGGCCGCCCAGCTAAGGGACCAGATCCGGCGGCTGGACGCCCAGGCCCTGGCCGTCGGCTAGCTTTTGGGCTGGCCGGAGTGGCTTTAAGGCCGCCGGCTGGCCGCGTGAGGCGGGCTTTAGACGAAAGTCGGCAAAAGACGGCTCGCGGTTAGCGGTGGATAGTTTGGAGGTTAGCTAGAAAGAGTTAGCGTTTGGCTAAGACCGTCGGTTCGCCTTTTGGCTTTTTGCGAAAAGCCTAAATAAAGGGGCGCTTGCCGCCGGCCGGGGGAGTTGGCCAGGTCACGGGCCAAAAAGAGGGGCCCGCGTTCTAAAATTGAGAGGGTTTTTGGCGCAATAGTGATCTGGAAATATCGACCCATAGACCCCGTCCGGGCCCGGTCCCTGGCCGTCAGCCTAGGGCAGCCCTTAAAGTTCGGGGAGTACTTGACGGCCAGAGGCTTTTCGACCCCTAAGGAGGCGACCGACTTTTTGAGCTTCGAGCTCAGCCGGCTCCCGGCCCCGGAGACCTTGCCGGGCCTAACCAAGGCGGTGGGGCTTTTTCAAGAGGCCAGGGACAAAAACAAGGTGGTGGCCATCGCCGGCGACTACGACGTGGACGGGCTGACGGCCACGGCTTTGTTGACCAGGTTTTTAACGGCCTACGGCTTTAGGGCGATTTCTCGGATTCCCAACCGTTTGTCCGAGGGTTACGGCCTTTCGGCCAAGGGAGTGGAAGAGCTCATCGACCGCGGGGCCGAGCTTTTAGTGACCGTGGATTGCGGGGTCTCGGACGTCGAGGCCATTGAGGCGGCCAATAAAAGAGGGATGACCGTGGTGGTGACCGACCACCACGAGTTGCCGCCGCGGCTGCCCCCGGCCGCGGCCATCTTAAACCCTCACTTGGGCGGGGGCTGGGAAAAATATCCCTTAGCCGGGGTGGGAGTGGCCTTCGTTTTGGCCTGGGGGCTTAAAAACGCCTTTAAGGCCAAGGGGCTGGCGTCCCCAAAGGAGTCCTTGGTCGAGTGCCTGGCTTTAGTGGCTTTAGGCTCCATCGCCGACCTGGCCCCCTTAAGGGGCCCGAACCGGATCTTAGTCTGGCACGGCCTTAACTTCTTGGCCCGGATCGACTGGCCGGGCCTAGCCGCCTTGCGGCGCAAGGCCTTAAAGAGCCAAGGCTTCGTCACGACCCGGGACGTGGGCTTCCGCCTGGCCCCTAGGCTGAACGCCGCCGGCCGCTTAGGCCAGGCCGACTTGGCTTTACGGTTGTTAATGTCCACCGACCCGGACGAGGCCAGGGACTTGGCCGAGACCCTAGAGGGTCTCAACCGGACCCGCTTAAGCGATCAGAACGCCCTGTTGGAAGAGGCCTTGGAGGTCTTGGCCGAGGAGTACGCCCCGCTCGGCGACTTCCGGACCGTGGTCCTGGCCGGGAAGGGCTGGCCCCGGGGCCTTTTGGGCCTCGCGGCCTCGCGGGTCGTCGAGGCCACCAACCGGCCCACCGTCATTTTGGCCTTAGAGGGGGACATGGCCGTGGGCAGCGGCCGCAGCGTCAGGGGGTTTAACCTGTTCGCGGCCCTAGAGCCCTTGCGCGACCTTTGCGTCTCCATGGGCGGGCACGCCCAGGCGGCTGGCCTTAAGATAAAAAAGGAGCTTCTGCCTAGGTTTAAGGAAGCTTTGGAAAGGTCGGCCGCCAATCAGGCCCCTCCCGAACCCGAGCCTTTGTTGGACGTGGACCTCGTCGCGGGCTTGGCGGACCTTTCGGCCATCGCCCCGCCTTTGGCCGAAATGGAGCCCTTTGGGAACGGCAATCCGTCGCCGGTCGTCGTCTTAAAAAACGTCCGCGTCCTAGAGGCCGTCCCGACTAGGACCGGCGGCGACCAGCACATGATGCTCCGGCTTTTCGACGGGACCTCCAAGGTTAGCTTGGTGGGCTTTGGCCTGGCCCCCAGGCTCCACGAGATTGGCTCGCGCCTGGACGTGGCCGTAATCTTGGAGACGGAAAGATTCGGCCGCAAGGAACCCCACTTTCGGCTGATCGACTTTAAGCAACCGGACGTCTAGCTTTTGGCCATAAGCCTAAAACGCCCCTTAGGAGGCCTTGGCGAGTTAAAGCCTTTTTTTGGTTAAGGCCGCGTTTTTTTTTGGATTAATGGGCCATAGATTAGGCTCTTTTTGGGATTTAAATTTTTTTGGCGGACGCCACGTTAGAGGGTAAATGGGCGATGGACACCCTGGCTCGGGCCGAGGAGGCCTTAAAAGAGGAAAAAATCGACGAGGCCGAGGCTTTGTTGGCCGAGGTTTTAGCCCAAGAGCCGGACGACGAGCGGGCTTTGGGCGACTGGGGGCTCATTGGCCTAAAGCGCAAAGACTCCAAACGAGCCATTTCGGCCTTTACGCGCGTCTTGGAGCTAAACCCGGAAAACGTCGCGATCCGGAAGCACCTGGCCTTGGAGCTTATGGTCGGGGACCAACCGGGCCTGGCCCAGGCTCACCTGGAAAAGCTGGTCTCGGTCAACCAAAACGACTTTCAGGCCTGGGCCATGCTCTCGCGGCTGGCCAAAAACCGGGGCGACCTTAAGGCGGCTAAGGAAAACGCCGAAAGGTCCCTGACGATTGACCCCAATCAGCCGAGCCTTAAGGCTTGGCTGGCCAGCCTGGCCGACCCAGGGGCGGCCAAGCCGGCCCCCCCGCCTAAGGCCCGAGCCAGTCAGCTGACTTTTTTGTGCCTACCGGGCGAGGAAGAGGAAGCCGACCTCTTAGGCGAGAGCCTGGAGCGGTCCCTCTCGGTAAAAAAGGTGGTCAGCTTAAAAGACGAGCCATATCTCGCCGCCCTAGCCGGGCGCGGGGCCTTGTGGCTGGACGGCTTAAGCCCCCGGTCGGTCAGTTGGCTCTCCCGCCTGGAGGCGGGGCCCAGGCCAGTCGTATTGCGCCTTAGCCGCAAGGACCTGGATTTCGATCTGGCTAGCGCGCCTTTGGCGGGGGTCTCCTCGCTCTTGTTCGAGACTAAAGCCCTCATGGACCTCTTCTTGGCCAAGGGCCTCAAACCCAGGGCCGGCTCGACCCTTAACGTCGTCGGCCGGGCCGTGGATCTTAGCCAAGTCAAATCCCCAGGCCTAGAAAAGGCCTCGGGCCCTTTACCGAGCGGCCCGGAAGGGGCGGCGAGCCTTGGCGAGGGCCTGGAAGGGGCGGTAGATCTTGGCGAGGGAGAGCGCCCCGCCAAAGGACGAGGAGAGCCCCTTAGCCTCGCCTACGCCGGCGACTGGAGCGAGCTGGGCCTAGTCTTAGAGGCCTTTTTGGTCGTCCGGCGCCTGGATCCTAAAGCCACCATGTGGTCTTGGCGGCGGCCTAAGACGGTCGAGGCGGCCAAACTCGCCGACCACTGCGTCGCGCGCGACGGGGTGGCCGGCTCGGTTCTTTTCGCCACCCCGTCTTTGGGGCGGGAGGAGTTTTTTAGGGGCCGGTCGCACTACCTGGACGTTTCCATGGTGGCCGCGGGCGAGGACGCCTTTATGGCCTTAGCCTATGGCCTAAGGCCCCTGATCCGCGACGGCCTGGGGGCTAAAGAGCTCTTTCCGGCCGATTTTCTTTGGGCCCGCTTAGAAGATTTGCCGGGTCTGTTGGCCGCCCAAACGGCCGTAAGTCCCGCAGAATGGGCCCGGCGGGCGACGAGCGTGGATCATTTAGCCGAGCGGGCCCTGTCGCTCCTTTAGTCTCCTTTTTTGGCTTTGGCGGCCCCCTGGCCTTTTTTTTGTGGGAGGGGAGGCCGGGGCGAGGGGGCGTTTAATTTAGGGCCCTAAGAGGCGATAAACCTTCCAGAGAAAGGTTTGGACATGTCGCAATTAAGCCACTCCGAGATAATAACGTTGGGCCGCGAGGCCAAGGGGGTCTTAGAGGCCTGCGACCGGATCGCCGAGGCCGCCCGTCAATATTTAGGCGACTCCGCCGAGGCCGACTTTGGGCCTTTTGGGCCGGCCAGCGCGAAGCTGCGGGACTCGGACGCCTATAAGGCCTTAAGGTGCCTTAAAACCCCGGTCGTCGCCCGGGTGGGGGTCAAAGACCAGGCCAACCGGACGCGGGTCTTCTACGTCTGTCCCTGCGACCCGCCGCCAGGCTGTCGCCGGGCCATGCTGGTCAACGCCTTTTCCGACTTTGGTCGGATCATGTGCTTAAAGCCCGGGGACGTTTTCGAGTCCTTAGACGGCGAGCGCCTGGCCATCGTCGACAAGACGACCCTGGCCCCGGAAGACTACGCCCGCCATAAGGACGTTTTCGACGCCCTTTTCGAGTGGCTGGGCCGCGAGTCGGCCCGAATCAAGTCGCTAAGGGAAGTCGTCGACCGGATCACCGAGCCCCGCTACAGCCAAAAGCACCCGTCCGAAGAGGACCATTCCTCGGCCGGGGACACCTTGTTGGTCCTGGAGGGGGACTACGAGGACGAGGTGGAGGTGGAGATCGACGAGGAGACCGAGATCATCTCGGTGGCCCCGGTCGTTCGCCTGGCCGACAAGGGCTTTAAGCTCGGCTACGTCCCCCACCCAGACGCGCGCCAGGATCAGATCTGTCGGGAGCCCTTGGGGTCCCGCCTTTTGGTCTTAGGCCCTCCGGGAACCGGGAAAACCCTGACCATGATCCGGCGGCTGGACTTTAAAATAGCCCGCGAGTGCCTGGCCGGCGAGGAGCTGGCCGTGGTCGAACAGCTGGAGGAGTCAGGCTACCCGTCCCACTCGGTCAGCTGGCGGTTCTTCTCCCCGACTCAGACCTTAAAGCGCTACGTCGAGGAGGCTTTTCGCCAGGCCCTCATCCCCGGCTACCGGGACAACGTCGTGGCCTGGGCCGACTACCGCAAAGGGTTGGCCAGGGATCTCTTCGGCATTCTCCATACCCCCTCGGGCGGGAAGCTGATTTTGTCCTCCAACCTCAACTATCTTAGCGTTAAGGCGAGAACCAACTGCGAGCGCTGGTTCGACGACTACAACCAATTTCAGTGGGGGTATTTCGTCGACAAGCTAAAAGTCCACGCCGAACTCTTGTCCGGCTCCCCGGACCACAACCTCTCCTCTTTGGGGGCTAGATCCAAGGAAGCCCTAGACCAGTGCCAGACCGGGGCCTTAGCTAGGCTCTACTTAGCCTTAGAGCCCCGGGTCCCGACCATCTCCGGCTACGAC